>CAVBXH010000001.1:0-71914 GCA_963599475.1 Acutalibacteraceae bacterium
ATCGCACGCAGCGTTACCGCCACTACGGTGTGGCGCAGCAGATGTCGGACGGCACATTTGACTTCGTGCCCGAGCGGAAGCGCAGGGCGCAGTCGACACTGATTCGCAAGTTGCCCCACAGCATCGCGGAGAAGCGCATGGCCGTGCTCTGGCTGCGCTTCCTGACGGAAATTGGCAGCAACACGACGGAGCCCCCCGCCGAGCTGCAGCGCGACCCAGCCATCCGCAAAGCCCTTGAAGAGGTGCGCGTCTCCGCCTTCACAGAGAAGGAGCTGCTGGCCTACGACAAGTTCTGGGACAGTGTGCGCGTGGAGAAGACCCTGCAGCACGACAGTTTTCAGGACGGACTGGAGGAAGGACTGGAAAGGGGCTTGAAGAAAGGGCGTGCGGAAGGACGTGCGGAAGGTGAAACCCTGAAGGCAAGAAGCATTGCAAAGGCCATGCTTCAGCGCGGCATAGACATCCAGACCATCGCCGAACTGTCTGGGCTGACGGCAGAGGAAGTCCAGTCATTTGGAAAAACGGAAAGTGACCGTTGACTGCGATCAATACCTCCATGCAGAAGTGCATGAAGCCGTTGACTGCAATCAACGGCTCCATGCAAAAATGAATAGACACAGATGTCTGGACTCTTACTTAAATATCCCCGACCCGGAACTGATAATGGCCGGAGGGCAATGTCAGCATGACCTTTCCGTCCACCATGCTGCACTGCTTGCCATTCAACCGCTTTCCGTTCAACCGCACAGACCGCAGCGAGGGTGCAGGAAGGCTGACCGTAGCCGTGGTGTTGGCAGGAATGGAGAACGTGTAGAAGAGCGTGTCTCCTTGGCGTTTCCACCGACTTTCAATCCTTCCATACATGCTGTCATAGAATCCGGCCGCATACTGCAAACCGCCAGCCTCATCCGGCACGGGCTGCAACAGGAAATGCTGGAAGCCAGGATGTTGCTCATCCCGCTGAATGCCCAACGAATAGTTGTACATCCACGCGGCCACGGCACCGAAGGAATAGTGGTTGAAGGAATTCATGCGGTTGTTGCCGCCGAAGCCCCGCTCCTTGGTATAGGAATTGAGGCGTTCCCAAATGGTCGTTGCCCCCTGAGTGACAGGATACAGCCAGGAGGGATAAGCCTCTTGGCGCAACAGGCGATAGGCCACGCTGTCCAGTCCGGCATCCGACAACGCCTTGCTCACCCATGCCGTACCGATGAAGCCCGTCATCAAGGAATAGGGAGGACAATACTCGCCCTTGTCCGTGTGGTTCTCGCGCAAGACGGTAGCCTTGAAGTTTTCAATGAATTTCGGCTTCAGGGCAGGCTTCACGATGTCGAAAGCCAGCGGAAGCGCGTAGGAGGTCTGCGTGTCCACCGGTTTACCCTCGCGCTGTTTGTCAAACGCCGATGCCCTCGTCTTGCCGGTAGCCGCGTCAATGTAAGTGGCATTAAACAGGTTGATGCGTTCCTGTCGCAGCTGTTCATACGCAACAGCATCGTCCGAGAGTCCCAACACCGTGGCCATCTCGCGCATCAGCTGCAGGTCGTAGATGTAGTAACACTCCCAAAGCAGCGACCTGTCGTTGCGTTCATCTTCCAAACCGAGCCAGTCGCCCAGGTCTCCCCACTGGTGTCGCTGCACGACCAGCCCCGTAGCGGCATCAAGATAATGACCCTTCACGTAGTCCACGTACCGCTTCATGGCTCCGTAGTGTTCCTGAAGCAAGAGGGTGTCGTTGTACTGAAGAAAGCACTCCCACGGCACCGTGATGCCGGCACTGCCCCAGAGCAGTCCTCCGAAGCCGCCGCCCACGGGAGCAATGTCCTGAAAGCATCCGTCGGGTGTCTGCACATCCCTCATGGCCTGCAGGTAGTTGCGTAGGAACGAAGCAGCATCCGTCATATAGGAGGCGGTTCGGGAAAACACGGAAATGTCGCCAGCCCATCCCATACGCTCGTTGCGCTGCGGACAATCCGTCGGGATGGAGAAGAAATTGCCTATCGTAGACCATTTTACATTCTCCCAAAGACGGTTGATGCTGGCATTGGAGGTCTGGTAGCCGGAACTGATGTGCTGCACGGAACTCAGAACGATGCCCTTCACGTCCTCCAATGGTAGCGGTTTTTCGATGCCGGATATTTCCACGTAACGATAGCCGTGGTAAGTAAACCGCGGTGTATATTCCTCTGTGCCGCCCTTGGCCACATACACGTCTTGCGCCATGGCGGCGCGGATGTTTTCCATCATCATCGTGCCCTCATCGCCAGCATATTCCGGCAGACTGGGGTACAGCACTTCCGCATAGCGCATATAGACAGGTGTTGACGGCGTCAACCCTTTGAAGGTGATGCGGGGCACGCCCACCATGTTCTGCCCCATGTCATAGATGAACACGCCCTTGCGAACCTCCGTGACCGACCGGGCCGTCAGTTCGTCCATGGGATTGATGGTGTTGCCGCATTGGCTCTGCAGGCGGAAGGCCGAATAGTCGTCCGGAGCCATGGCCGTGCCCCACCCGTCGCTGCTAACATGGCCTGCCAGCGGAATCTCTACACAAGCGTTCCATTTCCCGGCATCATAGGCGGGCAGCGACCATCCCCGAACGGCTTCCTCGCGGGAAGCGTCATAGACCTCGCCTTGAAACAAACTGCCATAGACCCACGGCCCTTCGTCATAACACAGCCATGCGGAGGGACTGGTCACTACATCCTGAACACTACCGTCCTTATACCTTATACAGAGTCTTGCCAACAGGGACTGGCGGTCGCCGAAATAATTCCAGTTTTCGCCCTGGAAGGTGGACGCACCGCTCCACCATCCCTCGCCCAACACGGCTCCCAAGACATTCTGTCCAGGGTGTAGGCGCGAGGTGACGTCGTACGTCTGATAGAGATGAGTCCTGTTGTATTGGGTCGCGCCGGGATTGAGATAATCAGCATTGACCCGCTCGCCGTTCATGTAAGCATCATACACGCCACGAGCCGTGATGTACAGTCGGGCGGAAGCCACCGCCTTGTCCACGCGGAATCCCGTGCGCAGCATCGGCATCGACTTCCGGCTCGGGTCTGTCGTCAGCAACCGCGCCGCCTTGCGACCGTCCAACGTCGTCTCCAACTCCTTCACCCTCACTATCAGATTGGAAGGACTCCTGAAGGCGCGCACCTCGGCATCAGCGAAGGACGCCACCTGCCCCTTGTCCACCGCCACGCCCACGTCTGCCAGCACCGGGAAAGCCAAGAAGTCGCCTCCCTGTCCGAGTGGGTTCAGCGCCACCTTCCCGACACTTTGTCCGTCGACAAAGACCTCTGTATTGCCCAAATTGACGGCCACAGCCACGCGATGCACCTGATGGCGATTGTCTTTGTTAATCAATCCCTTCGGTATCGAAAACGCCTTCAGGGGCACATCCTTTCTGTCCGTCCGGACATATCCTGCCCGATAAACCGCCAAGAAAGCCTCCCCGTTCTCATCCAGTCCCCGTGTGTCCAGTTCAAACTTCACGTACGCGCTGTCCTTCGCATTCCGCAGATGCCCCACGTTCTTGTTGGCATCCATCAACCGCTTGTCGTTCATCCCGAGGAGGAACGCCGCCTGCCGCGTGTTGCTGTGTGCATCCAACTGCAGGGAAACGGCAAACCGAAACACGGGAAGATACTGTGCATACAGCGCATTGCCTGTCTCGGGCACGCCAATCCACTTGGCCCCTTTCCACGCGTTGTCCTCGCGCTCCGTGGCCATCAGTCCCATCTCAAACCACGACTGCTGGCTACTGGTCGTGTTGTCCTGATTCCACACCGTCAGTTGCCAGGCGTATCGGGTTTGTGGCTGCAACCGCTCACCAGCATAACGCACATTCAGCGACTGCGAACTGGAAATCTTCCCGGAGCACCACACCACGCGGTTCTGCCCGTCAGTCACGATGATGGCGTAGGCTTTCTGGTAGCAGTTCTCGGCCTTGTCGTCGGCCACCATCTGCCAACTGAAGCGCGGGTGCGCCTCTTCCACCGCAAGTGGTGTGGTTTGGTACTCCACCCTCATTTGGGCGATGGAAGTATGCTGCTTAGCACTGGCCTTTCCAGCAAATACGCAGAGCAGCAAAAAGATGATAATCTGTCTCATCTCCACGATATATTTAAGGAAGAGGGCGTGCCTTCCTGTCTACACGGCACACGCCCTCTTCGGTCAAACATTTAGAAATAGGTGGTCAAAGCTGCCTCGGCAGCCGGCAACGGGAACAGCACCCTGATATCGGTGAACGCCTGCGGAGCCACGCCATAGCCCTCCGGGAAATAATAATCCTGCGGATTGGCCTTGACGCGTTCGCCATACGCCTTCATGACCGACTCCACCTGGCCAGAATGAACCAAATCGAGCCAACGTTTGTTCTCGAAAGCCAGTTCTACGCGCCGTTCCTTCAGAATGGCTTCGCGCACCTCCGACTGGCTGGCCGCTGTGCTGGCTGCCAATCCCGCCCTGTTCCGCACTTGGTTCAAGTACGTCAATGCCTCGGCGGCTTTCCCCTGTTCATTCAACGCCTCGGCAATATACAGCAAGGTTTCGGCGTAGCGGTATACAGGCCAGTTGTCGTTGGTGATGCCCGTGACAGCATGCGTATGGCAGTATTTCTTGATGTAAGGATAAGGTTCACCATGGGCAACAAGCATGCCGACGGAAGCATCCTTCCTGACATCGCCGTCCTCATAGGCATTGATGATGTCGGGCGTGGGGATGTTGTAGCCCTCCACGATCCTTGCCACCTCTGGGATTCCGGTTACAGCCGAAGCCTCTTCTGCCGTAATGGGTTGCGCAAGGAACACATAGAAGAAGTTGCTGGCGTAGCCGTCGTTGCCCTCCTTGAACTGCACCTCAAAGAGCGACTCGTCGTGGTTCTTGTTGGCAGGGTCAAACACGTCGGCATAGTTGTCCAGGAGGCGATAACCGCTGATGGCTTTCAGCACCTGCTCCGCCTCAGCCCATCGCTTCAAGTTGATGTAGACATTGCCCAGCAACATCCTTGCCGTTCCCGCAGAGACACGTCCGCTCTCCTGAGCGGCTTTTTCGGGCAGCAGTTCTATCGCCTGCTTGGCATCTGCCATCACTTGTTCATAGACCTCATCCACGCTGGCCAGTGGCTGGGTGGCATCGCCCAGTTTCTTCACAGGTGTGAGATGCATGGGCACCTGGCCGAAATACTGCACCAGATCGAAATAGGCAAAGGCGCGCAAGAACAGCGTCTGTCCTTTGATGTTGTTTTTCGCCTGCTGGTCAAACGTCACGTTGTCAATGTTTTCCAAGAGATAATTGGCATTGGAGATGATACTGTAGTCGTCTGCATACTTGTGGTAAGACACGGAATTGTTGGCATCGTCCAGGAAATTCTTCACGAACTCTGCCGAAATCGTGCCACGGTCGTTGGGGTTAAAGGCGTATGTCGTGTTGTCGGAACGCAATTCGCCCATGGCCCACGCACCGTCGCTCCCACTGTACAGGTCGCGCAGAATGGAATAGACACCGTTCAGTCCGTGTTCAAAGTCCTCCTGCGACTGGTAATACACATCTGTGCTCAGTGCCGTCTTGGAAGGAATATCCAGGAAATTGTCGCAAGAAGCCAGCAACAATCCTAAAAATAATATCTTAAAGTGTTTCATAACAATGTCGTTTTACGGTTAAAAAGATAGGTTCAAACCCAAAGTGAAGGTTCTGGGTACGGGATAGGTGGAATAGTCAATGCCCTGCAACAAAGAGCTGGGCGTACTGCCGTCAAAGTTGGTGCCCACCTCTGGGTTGCCGTATTTATACTTGGTGAACACAAAAGGCTGCTGGACACTGAAATATACGCGCAGCGAGTTGATAAACCGGATGGCGTCCTTGGGCAAGGTGTAGCCCAGCGTGATGTTCTTAATCATGAAGTAGCTACCGTCCTGTACGTATCTGGAATGGAACTGGTCGCGTTCCCTACCCGTTCCGCTGGTGGTCTTGCCATACTTCCCAGCACCGGGATTTTCCGGCGAACGCCACCGGTCCTTCACCTCCTTCAACACATTGAACAAGCCGTCCAAGTTGGTCATGCCCTGCTCCATGGGCGTGGCAATCTTGTTGCCGTACGAACCTGTCATCAGGATGGCCAGGTCGAAGTTCTTGTAGTAGAAGGTGTTGGTCAGTCCGAAGGTGAACTTGGGCAAGGGATTGCCGATCTCCGTCTTGTCGCCTCCTACTTCATCATAGGTAATCTGTCCGTCGCCATTGACATCCCGGAACTTGATGGTGCCGACTTCCGAGTCCACAGCCTTGGGGGAATTGTCATAGTCGTCCTGATCTTTGTACACGCCTTCCTGCACCATGCCATAGAACTGGCCGATGCGTCCACCGACCTTGGTGATGGTAGAGACGAAGCCGGTATAGGCCACCAGTTGGTCGGATAGTCCCGACAGGGCCAGCACCTTGTTGTCGCTGAAGGCGATGTTGAAGTTGGTCTCCCAGCGCAACGCACCAGTCAGGTTGTGGCTGTTGATGCTGAACTCATGACCCCAGAAGCGCAACTTGCCCACATTGCCCATGAAGTTGGAGAAACCGGACTCTCTCGGCACGGTAAGGGAATAGAGCAGGTTCTTGGTGGTCTTGTTGTAATAGTCGTACGTGAAGGTGATGCGGTTCTTCAGAAAGGAGAGGTCTACGCCGAAGTCAGCCTCCGCGGTCTTCTCCCATCCCAGTTCCACATTGCCAAGATTGGTCACGCGAATGCCGCTTTCCACGGTAGAGCCGAACACGGCGTTAGCGTTGGAGACCACATTATACTGTGTGTAGTTACCGATGTTGTTGTTACCCGTAATACCATAGCTGGCACGGATCTTGAACAGCGACAACCAGTCCAGCGATTGCATGAACCGCTCCTCATTGACCAGCCAACCAGCGGAAACGGCCGGGAAGTTGCCCCAGCGGTTCTCCTTGCCGAAGCGGGAGGAACCGTCGCGGCGGATGCTGGCACTCAACAGGTACTTTTCCTTATAGTTATAGTTGATACGTCCCAGGAAGGAAGCCATGCTCCACTCCTGAATGTCCTGCGTCGGGTTGTACTTCACCAAGGCCGCATCAATCGTCTGCACGCGGTCGTCGGCGAAGTTGCTGCCACTGATGCGGCTGTAGTCGCTTCTGAAACGCTGAGCGGTGAAACCAACCAAGACATCAAAGGTGTGGTCGCCGACGGTTTTCCCATAGGAAGCCGTATTCTCCCACAGCCACGAATAATATCTGTTGTTGGCATCGGCGATATTGGCATTGATGGAGCTGGGTGCTGCCGCGAAGGCTCTTCCGGCCGTGGAGGGCTGGAAATAGAAATGGTTCTCAGCACCGATGTCCGTACCCAGTGAGGTTTTCAGCTGCATGCCTTCCATCGGCTTTACCTCCAACGCCGTGTTGGCCAACAAGCGTTTGATGGTGCGCTGGTTCCTGATGTCCTTGATGGAACGCACCCAGTTCGGCGTGTCTACGGACGTCACACCGGGTGTCGTCACTGCCACAGGATAGTTGCCGTCTTCATCCTGATACTTCAAGATGGGAGAGGTCAGGGCTGCATTGGCCAACAGTCCTCCGCCACTGAAGAAAGCGCCGTCGGTGGAGGGTCTGTTCTCGAAGCTGTAGGTTGGAGCGACGCTGAAAGTCAGCTTGACCCGTTTGTTGATATTAAACTCGGAATTGGAGCGGGCCGAGAAACGGTTGTAGTCCGAGTTCAGCACGACACCGTCTTGGTTGAAGAATCCCAAAACCAAGGAGGTGGAGAACCGCTCCGAACCGCCACGGATGGCTACGTTGTAGTCCTGAATGACCGCATCTCTCAACATGGCATCATACCAGTCGGTGCCCGTACCATACTGAGAAGGATTCTGGTAGGCTTCGGGAACGGCAATGCCCAGGTCTTCGTAAGACTCTTTCTTGAATTGTGCCCATTCCGTGGCATTCATCATGTCCGGCCTTCCCTTCTGCGGAACGCTCTGAATACCCATATACGCATTGACATCCACGCTCGTCTTTCCCACCTTGCCTTTCTTGGTGGTAATCATCACCACGCCAAAGGCGGCACGAGAGCCGTAAAGGGCGGTAGCCGACGCGTCCTTCAACACAGATATGGACTCGATTTCGTTGGGGTTAATGCTGTTGATGTCGCCCACGAGCGGGAAGCCGTCCACCACATACAGCGGCGTGGCGGTAGTGGACAGTGAGGCGGCACCGCGAATCTTGACACTGATCCCCTGACCGGGAACACCCGTACCTTGACTGACCTGCACGCCAGCCAGCTTACCCTGAATCTTCTGCGAGAACTGTCCTGCAGGAATGTCGCCCAGCTCATCAAAGTTAATGGTTCCGATGGAGCCAGTAATGTCACGCTTGGTCTGCGTACCGTACGCTGTGACCACGACAGCGTCGAGCTGCTTGACATTCTCCGCCAGAGTCACATGCATGGACCGTTGTCCCTGCACAGTCACCTCCTTGGAGTTGTAGCCGACATAAGAAACGACGATCTTGGCTTTTTCCGGCACTTCAATACTAAAATTGCCGTCCAAATCGGTGATGCCACCGGCACCGCTCTGGCCTGCCACCTGCACCGTAGCACCGATGAGCGGTTCGCCCTGCTGGTCGGTCACCTTGCCTGTGACCTTGCGTCGGGAGGCGGCATTGGTTTCAGGAGCGGTCTGACGGTTCTCGTCGACACTCAATACGATGATTTTATCAATGACCTTATACGAGATATTCGTGCCTGCAAACAATTTCTTCAGCACCGAGGCGAGTTCCTCGTTGCTGGCCTTGAGAGACACGGTTCGGGTCAGGTTGACCTGATTGTTGTAGAAAAATTTGTAGCCCGTTTGTGCCTCAATCTGCGACATCACGGTTTGCACCGTAGCAGATTTGCTGTCCACAGATATTTTTTGTGCGTGGACAGACACCACGCCGAGTACATTGATTAGCAAAAAAAGCAAAAAAAATGTTACTCTGCGCTGAAAAGTCTTTGTTTTTAGTTGTTTTTTCATACTTTTGTAATGGTTAATGGTAATATACTGTTTGTCTTTCGGCAAACTGTTGTTACAAAAACTGATGCAGGATGGTATGGCCGTACCGTTCTGCATTTTCTATTGGCGGGTTATGGTGATGATTTGTTCATACGCTTACGCTGTTTAGGGTTAATACACTTCGATGGTTTGTCTCACCTCGTTCATATTCTTGTTTTTCGCATATCTGAACTGGATGTTTGACGACAGTTCCAAGATTTCCAACACACGATCCAGACGTTGTTTCTCCAGCGTTCCAGTGAAGGAGTTTTGGTAGACGGCCTTGTTCTTGACCACGAAATGGACCTCATAACGCTTGGACAAAGTATGAAGCACATCCTTGATGGAGGTTTTTCTAAAAATCAACTTATCCATCGTCCATGCCGTCACGACATCCACATCGGCGGCAGCGACCGCCACTTGTTTTCTGGCGTTGTCGTAGACGATTTTCTCGCCCGGCACGATTTTACGTTCCCGGTCCTTGCAGCGGCTGTCTTTATACAACAAGGCGATGCTGCCCTCTTCCAGCGTAGCCGTGAACGTCTGTTGTTCGGGGTAGGTCTCCATGTCAAATCGGGTTCCGTACACTTTCACCGCAGCGTCTTTGGAAGGGATGGTCACGATAAAGGGATGTTCGGCATCCTTCGTGACCGAGAAGTAAGCCTCTCCCGTCAAGGACAACCGGCGTTCGTCGCCCTGGAACTGGGCGGGGTAGGACAGCACGGAATTGGAATTCAAGGTGACCTGTGTTCCGTCTGGCAGCGTCGTACTTGCAGTCATGCCTGGTGCAGTGCGTAGGGTCAGCATCTGGATGTCTGCCGCACCTTCGTTGCGGTTCATCTGCCACAGGAAGAGCAGAAACAGCGGCAAGAACAAAACAGCAGCCACCCGTTCGACTCTCCTCACCCACACCTTTAGTCTGTTGCGGCAAATCCGCTGATGAACAGCGGCCAGTGCATCCTCCACGTCCACGCTGTCCATAGTGAAGAGCGCGTCGGTGTCCCGATACAGCGACAACTCCCGTTCGAGGATTGCGCGGTGCGCCTCGTCCTCCTCCAGCCACTGCTCCACGCGGGCAGTCTGTTCAGACGTGGCTGTTCCCTCAATATAAAGGAGAAGCAGGTCTTCCATGGGCAGTTCTTTTTCCTTCATTCACGGTTCCTTTTTATACGTATGACAGTTGTGCAGCAACAATTCCTAAACAAAAAATGGATTTTGTGCGTTTTATTTTGCTTTTTCTCAAAAATGCACTAATTTTGTCCCACGATTAGCAGGCACACCTATGGAATCTAAAACATCCTTAGACGAAGACAAAATACTATTGGCCTTACTCAGAGACGACAGTATAGAGGCCTTCAATGCGCTCTTCCGCAAATACTACAGGCCGCTGTGCGCCTACGCCCACAGGTTTGTCGTGCGCGAAGACGTAGAGGAGGTTGTGCAGGATTTGTTCGTGTGGCTGTGGGAGAACCGCCATCGAGTAGCGGTTCATGCGGCACTGTCCGTATATCTTTTCCGCGCCGTTTATGCCAGATGTCTGAACAGGATAGAGAGCAACGAGACCAAACGACGAATAGAGGCACAATACTGGGAGAGGCACATCGACCATTGTAACATGGAAGACTATCAAACCGAAGAACTCATCACCCGTATCCATGCGTCCATCCAGCAACTGCCGGACAGTTACCGACAGGCGTTTGTTATGCACCGTTTCCAGGACAAAAGCTACAAGAACATTGCTTCGGAGCTGAATGTGTCAGCGAAAACCGTGGACTACAGAATACAACAAGCACTAAAGCTGCTACGGGAGGATCTGAAAGAATACCTGCCCGTCGCAACCACACTGCTTCTCCTTTAGGCTATCAGTCCCAGCCTTCCTACCCGTTTTTCCACAAGCCGTGCAGGTTGCAATACTCGCGGGCGGCCACGTCCTTGGCGGCTGCCGTGGTCTGAAAGACGGCCTCTGGTTTCTCGCCGGGCTGCAACTCATAGCGCAGCACGTCGGTGGGGGTGAGCAGCTCTATCCACTGGATATAATGCTCCGGCAGCATCGGATGCTCCACACTGCCCACACTCACCCGATAGCCGCCCTCGACAGGCTCTATCACGGGCACATGTTTCTCCTTGGCACCGTCGGTGGTATTCTCCTTCATGTGCTTCATGGGCTGGCCGCAGCAACTGAGTGCTGCTCCCGGGTTCACCACTTCCACCACGTTGCCGCACACCGTGCAACGGTAGATTTCTCGGTTCTTTGTCATAGTCAGTCCTCCAAAATGAATGTTAACGGGACAAAGTTACGCTTTATTCCGACACCGTCCAAGTATTTTTAGGAAAATGATGTTAAAAGGCGAACAAACTCACCGAAGTCTGTTTAGCCGTGCAGCATGATGCCGTTGTAGATTCTGCCGCTGTCTATGCCGAGCCGCCGTGCTGAGAAGAATAAGTCGGACTGGGCATAGGTGCAGATGTCGGAGCGGATGATGCGGTCGGCCGGAACCCCCTGTTGCAACAGTTGCAGGCGGTTGCAGACGAGCAGGTCAATGTGCCATTTCACTTCCTTCCTACTGATGTCCTCCATGGGGAAGTCGGCCGCGGCAAACTGCTGCCACACCTCGTCGCCCACTTCAAAATGGTCGATGCTGATGCCCGGTCCTATCGCTGCGACGAGTGCCGACGGCTGTGTGCCATACGCCTGTCGCATGGCTTCAACGGCCTTGCCCACAATGCGGTGCAGCGTGCCTCGCCATCCGGCATGGACGGCACAGACGGCATGGTGGGCTGCATCGTAGAGCAACACAGGAATGCAGTCGGCTGTCGACACACCGACACACACGCCCGTAAGGTCGGTCATCACCGCATCCACCCCGTCGAGGAGACTGTCGCGAGCGTCCATAGGCAGTTCCAAAACACGGCGGTCTATCCGCCTCACCACCGTGCCGTGCACCTGATGCGGCACGATGAGCCGCGACGGATGGATGCCCAGTCGCTGGCAGAGTGCTGCACGATTGGCCGCCACGTGTGTCTCGTTGTCTCCACAATAGAGGTTGATATTGAAAGAGGCGTAGCGTCCCTCGCTGCATCCGCCCTGTCGGGTGGTGCTGAAGGCCGTTACGCCACTCCCCATGGCATACTCCTGCCACTGCGGCAGGCTATGCTTCATCGTCTTCGTATTCAAAATCCTCAAGGTCGTCCACATCCTCCACGTCGACATCGTCGAGGAAGACGATTTCCTCATCCTCGCCCTCGTCGGCCATTTCACGGGCAAACGCCGACATCTCCTTGTCGCGATGGACGACGTGCTCCTCGCCGATGGCCGTGGCCAGCTTGTTGCTCTCGTCGTTCAGCTCCGTCCAGAGCACGTCCTTCAGTTCGTCGAGTCCGCGATTGGCCACGGCAGAGATGAACACCACGGGCAGGTCGTCGGGCAGTGTCTCGCGCAGCATTTCTATCAACTCGTCGTCCAGCAGGTCGCACTTGGTGACGGCCAGCACCCGGTGTTTGTCGAGCAGCCCGGGGTTGAAGTTCCGCAACTCGTTGAGCAGGATTTCGTACTCGCGCTTGATGTCGTCCGTATCGCCCGGCACCATGAAGAGCAGCAGCGAGTTGCGCTCGATGTGGCGCAGAAAGCGCAGACCGAGTCCCTTGCCCTCGCTGGCTCCCTCGATGATGCCCGGAATGTCGGCCATCACGAACGACTTATTGTCGCGGTAGCCCACAATGCCCAGGCTGGGCTCCATCGTGGTGAAGGGATAGTTGGCAATCTTTGGGCGCGCATTCGACAAAGCCGACACCAGTGTCGACTTGCCGGCATTGGGAAATCCCACCAAGCCGACATCTGCCAGCAGCTTCAACTCCAGAATGACGGTCATCTCCTGCATCGGCTCGCCGGGCTGCGCATAGCGCGGCGCCTGGTTGGTGGCCGTGCGGAACTGGAAATTGCCCAAACCGCCGCGTCCGCCCTTCAGGAGCACCACCTCCTGTCCGTCGTAGGTAACATCGCAGACATACTTGCCGGTTTCCGCATTGTAGACCACCGTGCCACAGGGCACGTCGATGTAGACATCCTTGCCGTCCGTGCCGTGCCGCTTGTCGCGCCCACCATTGCCACCGTGTTCGGCAAAGATGTGGCGCTCATAGCGCAGGTGCAGCAGCGTCCAGTAGTTGTGGTTGCCGCGCAGAATGACGCTGCCGCCCTTGCCACCGTCGCCGCCGTCTGGTCCGCCGTTGGGGTTGTACTTCACGTGGCGCAGGTGCATAGATCCGCGTCCGCCCTTGCCCGATCGGCAACAGATTTTCACATAGTCTACGAAATTGCTTTCCGGCATGTCTGTCGTTTTACGATTTTACAGATTGTCGATGACCTGCTGGATGTCGCTGAAGATGCGATCCAGTGTGCCCAGTCCGTTGATGTGGTGGTGCAGTCCCTCCTGCTTGTACCATTCCACGAGGGGCATGGTCTGCGAGTGGTAGACGGTGAGGCGCTTCTTGATGGTCTCCTCGTTGTCGTCCGAACGGCCGCTCTCCTTGCCGCGCTTGATGAGGCGCGTCATCAGTTCGTCCTCGGGCACGTCCAGTTCTATCATCGCTGCCACCTTATGGCCGCGCTCGCTGAGCATCTGCTTCAAGGCTTCTGCCTGCGGAATGGTGCGGGGGAAACCGTCGAAGATCACGCCAGCGTGCTCCTTTCCAAACGTGTCGTAGACGCTGGCCAGAATGTCTATCATTAGCGCGTCGGGAATCAACGCACCCTTTTCAATATAGCCCTGGGCGGTCTTGCCCAACTCTGTGCCGTTTTTGATTTCACTGCGTAGCACATCGCCCGTGGAGATGTGTCCCAAACCATACTTCTCAATCAGCAGATCGCTCTGCGTTCCCTTGCCGGAGCCCGGAGCTCCGAAGATTACAATGTTCTTCATTTTTTGCGTTTATTGTTGTTTATCCTTACTTTTCGATGTTTTTCAGCCGGTAGATTTCCTTCAGCTGCCGCCCCTGCTGGTCGTAGTCCAGGCCGTAGCCCACGATGAAATCGTTGGGAAGGTTGAAAGCTACATAGGGGACGTCCAGTGGGGTCTGCAGCCGTTCGGGCTTCATGCTCAAGGTGCAGATGATCACGCGCGCCGCATGGTGTTTCTCCAGTTCGTTGATGATGTTCCGCATGGTCAGTCCGCTCTCTATGATGTCCTCCACGATGACCACGGTGCGCCCTGTGAGGTCGCGGTCCACGCCAATCAGTTGCTTGACCTGCCCTGTCGAGGTCGTCCCCTCATAACTGGCCACCTTGACGAAGGTCACCTCGCAGGGAATCGTGACCTCGCGCAGCAGGTCGGCGGCGAAGATGAACGATCCGTTCAGCACAGCCATAAACAACGGATTTTGCCCGTCAAGGTCTGCGCTAATCTGCCGACCAAGCTCCTGTACGCGCTGTCTGATTTCCGCTTCGGATATTGATGTTTCGAACGTTTTATCCTTAATCTTTACGACTCCCATGGACAAGAAATATAAAATTTCGTGCAAAATTACGAAAATTTCGGCAAAAGATACCTATCTATTACTATATTTTTGCTAATTTTGCACAGGAATGAAGATATTTACCAGTGCTCAGATCCATGAGCTTGATCGTTATACCATTGAGCACGAGCCTATTCAGAGCATCGCGCTGATGGAAAGGGCAGCCTCTACACTGACCCGTTCCATCGTCAGCATGTGGGGCAGTGACGTGCCCGTCGTCGTGTTTGCCGGTCCCGGCAACAACGGTGGCGACGCGCTGGCCGTAGCCCGTCTGCTCGCCGAGCAGGGCTACCAGGTCGCGGTCTACCTGTTCAACATCAGCGGACGGCTGTCGCCCGACTGCCTCATCAACAAGCGGAGGGTGCAGGAATGCAAGAACGTCAAGTCCTTCGTCGAGGTAACACAGGAGTTTGACCCACCGCAATTAGCGGAAGGGATGCTCGTCGTCGACGGACTCTTCGGTTCTGGACTTAACAAACCGCTCTCCGGTGGCTTCGCCTCGCTGGTGAAATACATCAACGCCGCACAGGCCGAGGTGGTTTCCATCGACATGCCCTCGGGACTGATGAGCGAAGACAACACCTACAACGTCAGTGCCAACATCATCCAGGCCACCGTCACGCTGACGTTGCAACAGCCCAAGCTCTCGTTCCTCTTCCCCGAAAACCAGAAGTTCATCGGCAAGCTGCGCACCCTCGACATACGACTGAGTCGGGAGGGCATGCGACAGATAGATGCCAACTACACCATCATCGAGGAGGCGGATGTCCGGGCACTGCTGAAGCCGCGCGACCCCTTTGCCCACAAGGGGCAGATGGGTCACGCACTGCTCGTGGCTGGCAGCTATGGAATGGCCGGAGCGGCGATACTGGCCGCCAAAGCCTGTCTGCGCGCCGGTGCAGGCAAGGTAACGGTGCATACGCCGCGCAAGAACTGCCAGATACTACAGGTGGCCGTGCCCGAAGCCGTGCTACAACTTGACCATGAGGAAACCATCGTCACGGAGGCTGTGGACACGGAGCGCTATCAAGCCTTGGGCATTGGACCCGGCCTCGGACAGAATGAGTCTACCGCCATTGCACTCATCGCACAACTGCGGCGCGCCACGTGTCCCGTCGTGGCCGATGCCGACGCCATCAACATTCTGGCTAGCCACCGCGCCTGGAAGCAGCAGTTGCCCCAGGGCATCATCCTGACGCCCCACGCCAAGGAACTGGACCGGTTGGAAGGCCCTTCCGTCGACAGCTTCGAGCGACTGACCAAGGCGCGCCTGCTGGCTGAGCGGCTACAGGGCTGCGTCATCGTGAAAGGCCGCTACACGGCCATCTGCATGCCCGACGGGCACATCCGCTTTAACGCTACCGGCAACGCCGGTATGGCCACGGCAGGCAGCGGCGACGTGCTGACGGGCATCATCACTGCCCTGCTCGCTCGCGGCTATCAGCCACAGAATGCTTCCATCGTCGGGGTCTATCTGCACGGACTGGCCGGCGACCTCGCCGCGCGCGACCTGGACGAAGAAAGTCTCACGGCCAGCGACCTCGTCCGCTATCTGCCCCGCGCCTTCAAGCGGCTCAAGGAATAACACGCAACAAAAAAAATAAAGAATAGATATGAAGAGCATCAAAAAGTACATACTCGCCCTGCCGCTGCTATTCGCAGGCACCATCACCATGGCACAGGCCGTATCCACCCCCATGAAACCGGGCAGAACGCCAGAAGGCGTGGTGTATTTCCTGCCGAAGACGGCCTTCCGCATCAACCTGCTGGTGGAGAAGAAGACCTTTACGCCGGGCGAATTTTGCAAATATGCCGAGAAGTTTCTGCGCCTGTCGGGCGTGGGGCAGGAGGAAGAGACCACCCATACCATCGTCCACTACGGACTGACCTCCGTCGGCGTGCGCGACACATCGAAATGCTTCGCCGTCAGCCTCAAGGGGCGGAGTGCCACGGCCGAGGTGAAGCTGAGCGACGACGGGGTGTTGCTGGCGGTCAATGCCGATCCGGAGAAGCAGGAGGAAGTGGTGACCTTCCAGCCCGGACAGAAGCGGAAAACCGTCAATCCGCGGCAGTATCTCGGAGCGGACATCCTGTCGGCCGGCAGCAAGGCCAAGATGGCTGAGCTGACCGCACAGCTGATGATTGAGGTGCAGAACCACCGTCAGATGCTCGTCACGGGTGAGGCGGAGGACACGCCTACCGACAAGGAACAGTTGCAACTGATGATCGACCAGCTTGACCAGGAGCACGAGGCACTCATGTCACTGTTCGTCGGCACGACGTCGCGCGACACGGTGGAACAGGTCTTCACCGTGTGTCCGGACAAGGAGGTGAAGCGCGAAGTCATCTTCCGCCTCAACAAGAAGTTGGGCTTCGTGGACAAGGACGACCTCTCGGGAGTTCCTTACTACATGACCGTTGAGGATCTGCACCACACCACGCTGCAGAAATACGACACACCGGAGAATAAGAAGGACGGCGGCTTCTACGTCAATGTGCCGGGGAAAATCAAGCTGACGCTGCTGCGCGAAGACCGACAGCTCTGCTCGTTCGACCTCTCTGCCGCCCAGTTCGGTTTCGTCGAACTGCGCAATGGCATTCTCTTCAAACGCTACATCACGCACATGACGCTCAATCCCGTCACCGGTGCACTGAGCACAGTGCACGCCGACATGCCCGTGAAATAAACACCTTCACGGCCTTTCTGCGGAAGCAGGCATTTATTCTCTTCCGCCCTGTTGCACCAGCGTGGCAACGGCGGTAGTCCATGCTTCGTTGGCCATCAGGTCTTCGATGTTTAGGTGCATACGGTAGCGCCAGTAGTGGTGGGGGTTGGCCGGGATATTGATGCGCTCGCCGTTCGCGTCGGGCAGGCGGAGTCGCTCGTCGATGGCCAGCCAGTCCTGGATGCTGAGGATGCAGAGCATGGAGGGCGAGGCCAGATGGCGCGCGATGATGTCCTGGGCCAGCCAGCCCGGCAGCGGATGCGGCGCGTCGCCCTCGCGGCCGAGCATCGTGCGGTAGTAGTTCTGCGTGCGCTCCGCGTCTTCGTCCCACCACTGTCTGAGGGTCGGCGTGTCGTGGCTGGAAATGGTGCACACCGAACGATAGGGGTAGCTGTCGAGATGGCCAAAGCGAACGCCGAACGCCTTGGGCATACTCTGCAGTTCCAGACTCAACATCTTCAACTCGTTCATCACCCAGGGCACGCAGTCCGGCACCATGCCCAAGTCTTCCGCACATACCAGCATCCGCGTGGCCTGCACCAGTCGGGGCAGTTTCTTCATGGCCTCCTGGTACCAGAACTGGTTGTTGCGGCGATAGAAATAGTCCTCGTAGAGACGGTTGAAGGCCTCCTTCTCACTGTCGCTGAGCGAGGCGTAGACCGCACTGCGCTGGGCGGCGATGCGCGGATGGAACAGGTCGGGGCGGCGATGGTCGCGCACGAAGAGCACGTCGGTAGTGCCGGATGCCGTGAACGACTCCTCCCGGAAGGGCAGTCCGTAGCGTTCAATCTCCTCGCGGCTCATGGCCAGCGCGGGCGAGAACTGTCCGAGCAGTCCGTGCCCACTGGCTGCGGGGATGGCCCAGATGCGGAAGAAGCCCAGCACGTGGTCGATGCGGTAGGCATCGAAGAACTGTGCCATGTTCTGGAAGCGGCGTACCCACCAGCGGCACCCATCCTTGAGCATCTCGTCCCAGTTGTACGTGGGGAAGCCCCAGTTCTGTCCGTCTTCGGAGAAGTCGTCGGGCGGTGCTCCGGTCTGTTCGTCGAGGTTGAAGTATCGCGGCTCCATCCACACGTCGCAGCCCAGCCGGTTGACACCGATGGGAATGTCGCCCTTGAGGATGACGCCCTTGCGTCTGGCGTGGTCGTGCGCCTGCTTCATCTGCATGGACAGGATGTACTGCACGAAATAGTAGAAAGCCACCTCCTTCCAGGCCTTGCAGCGCGGGTTCGACAGTGCCTTGCGGTCTGCCTCGTTCCACGTGGTGTGGCCTTCCCACTGGGAGAAGTCTGCCGTGCCGTGTTGCTCTCTCAGCCAGGAATACTGCGCGTAGGGCACCAGCCATTCCTGCGCTTCCCGGAAGAACTCCTTGAAGGCTACCGTGGCCATCATGCGTTTCCCCTCCTGCCGATAGATCTGTTGCAGATAGTCCAGCTTGAAGCGGTTCACCTGCTCATAGTCCAGCTGTGGCAGAGCGTTCAGCCGTTGCCGCTCCGCCTCGGCCTGCTCTCGCGCAGACTCATCGGCCAAGGGCGGCAGGGCGCGGAGGTCTGCATATTGCGGATGGAGGGCAAAGACGCTGATGCAACTGTAGGGATAGGAGTCGGTCCAAGCGTGCGAGACCGTCGTGTCGTTGACGGGCAGCAGTTGCAGCACGCGCTGCCCCGTCTGGGCCACCAAGTCTATCATCCGCTGCAGGTCGCCGAAGTCGCCCACTCCCGCACTGCCCTTGCTCCGCAGCGAGAACACGGGCACGAGCGTGCCGGCCAGTTTCCGGTTGCAGATCTCGAAGAAGACCTGGTCAAGATGGTAGACCAGCACCTGCCCTTTCTGTATGCGCGACAGGGGGACGCACTGGTTGAAGCCGCACTCCCACATCCGCAGGTGGCCCGCTGCGTCCGCACAGATGAATTTCAGCTCCACGAAGGTGCCCTGCAGCGGTGCAGCGTCGAGGTCGATAGCCCACTCGCCATAGGCGTGGAGCGTCATGGGCCGCGCCTTGTCCGTGTGCCACGCGCCCAGCGAAGGGTCAGCCCCTACCACGGCCAGCCGATCCCCGTCGCGCAACTGTGGGGCACGCACGACGAGGCGCAACGTCGCTGCATAGTCCGATGCCTCCATCTGCTGCGGCTGCTGGTGGTTGATGCAGTCGGTGAAGGCACTGCTGTAGAGGTAGGAGTCCTCGGGCATGGCGTTCCACCGATCGTAGACGGTGTATTCCGTAGCCTCGCTGCAGGTCAGCTCCAGCGTGTGCATAACCGTTTGCCACTCTTCGCGTTCCCGTCCGTTGCCCGCCACCTTGTAGTAGTACGTGAGGACTGTCCCCGTCTGCAGCCCCGCCAGGTCGCAGAACCAGTCCCCGCCGCCGTCCGTCGCCATGCGGTGTGTCTTCACTTCATGTCCCTCACAAATGTTCAGCGTCACCTCCTCGCCGAACACGGTGTTTTGTCCGATATGGAAATGTATGGTCATCGTGGTCTGTTTTTATCTTACAAAGGTACAACTTTTTTTCCAATTATGCAATAGGCGGAAAATACGTTGGGCGGACGCAAACAGATTGTTTTCCGATTTTAACAGATTTTCACACGCTACGGGGATCGAAATTTGGAGACCCGCAAAAAACATTGTATCTTTGCAGTCAAAAGAACCGCTATGAACACTATACCGCAGGAATGGAACCAGTTTTATCTGAAGGACGTGTCGTTCGTCAACCTGATGACGCGCCGCATCTTCAACGTATTGATTGTGGCAAACCCCTATGACGCCTTCATGCTGGAGGACGATGGGCGCGTGGACGAGAAACTCTTCGACGAGTATATGGAGCTGGGCATGCGCTATCCGCCCACGTTCAGCCAGGTGTCGACCACCGAGGAGGCCGAGCAGGTGTTGCGCAGTGCCCATGTAGACCTCGTGATCTGCATGCCAGGCAACGCCGACAACGATGCCTTCGCCGTGGCCCGCGACGTGAAGCAGATGGCCCCGAACGTGCCCTGCGTGGTGCTGACGCCCTTCTCCCACGGCATCTCCAAGCGCATCGAAAACGAAGACATCTCCATCTTCGACTACGTGTTCTGCTGGCTGGGCAACACGAACCTCATCCTCTCCATCATCAAGCTGATAGAGGACCGCATGAACATCGAACACGACATCAAGGAGGCGGGGGTGCAGATGATCCTGCTCGTGGAGGACAATATCCGCTTCTACTCCTCCGTACTGCCCAACCTCTACAACTACATCCTGGCGCAGAGCAAGCGGTTCTCTACCGAGGCCCTCAACCCCCATGCCGCCGCGCAGCGCAAGCGCGGAAGACCCAAGGTGGTGCTGGCCACCAACTATGAGGATGCCATGCGCATCTACGAGAAATACCACGACAACACGCTGGGGGTCATCAGCGACACGCGTTTCCCCATGCACGCCCACCACGGCCAGCTGGCGCCCGTGCAGGAGGGCGACGCCGAGGCCGGACTGAAGCTGCTGCGCGAGATACGCCGGAGGGACGAATACGTGCCGCTCATCCTGCAGAGCAGCGAGAGCGAGAACCGCGAGAAGGCGGAGGCTGAGGGCTTCGACTTCGTGGACAAGAACAGCAAGAAGATGAACGTGGATCTGCGGCAGATTATCGAGGAGCACATGGGTTTCGGCGACTTCATCTTCCGCGACCCGAAAACGCACGAGGAGGTGTGCCGCGTGCGATCACTGAAGGAGTTGCAGGACAACATCTTCAAGATTCCCAACGACTCAATGCTCTACCACATCTCGCGCAACCACATGAGTCGCTGGCTCTGTGCCCGGGCCATCTTCCCCGTGTCGGCCTTCCTAAAGCACGTCACGTGGCACAAGCTGCAGAACGTGGATGCCCACCGGCAAATTATCTTCGACGCCATCGTGCAGTACCGCCACATGAAGAACATCGGTGTCGTGGCCGTGTTCGACCGCCTGAAGTTCGACACCTACAGCCATTTCGCACGCATCGGCGAGGGGTCTCTGGGCGGCAAGGGGCGCGGACTGGCCTTCCTCGACAACATCATCAAGCGACACCCGGAGCTGAACCAATACCCCAACGCGCGCGTCATGATTCCGAAGACCGTCGTGCTCTGCACCGACTACTTCGACCAGTTCATGGACAAGAACAGCCTCTGGGGCATTGCCCTCAGCGACGCCAGCGACGAGGAGATTCTCCGACACTTCCTCAAGGCGCAGTTGCCCGACGCGCTGATTGCCGACTTCTTCACCTTCTTCGACGCGGTCAAGTCGCCCATCGCCATCCGATCGTCATCGCTGCTGGAGGATGCCCACTACCAGCCCTTTGCCGGCATCTACAGCACCTACATGATTCCCTATCTCGACGACAAGTACGAGATGCTGCGCATGATGGCCTGCGCCATCAAGGGGGTCTATGCCTCGGTCTACTACAAGGACTCGAAAGCCTATATGACAGCCACCTCCAACGTGATAGACCAGGAGAAGATGGCGGTCATCCTGCAAGAGGTGGTGGGCAAGACCTACGGCGACCGCTACTATCCCACCTTCAGCGGCGTGTTGCGATCGCTCAACTACTACCCCATCGGCGACGAGACGGCCGAGGAGGGCATCGCCTCGCTGGCACTCGGACTGGGGAAATACATCGTGGACGGTGGACAGACGCTACGCGTGTCGCCCTACCACCCCCACCAGGTGTTGCAGACCTCGGAGATGGAGGCCGCCCTGCGCGAGACGCAGACGCGCTTCTATGCCCTCGACATGAGCCACGTGGGCGACGACTTTCAGGTGGACGACGGCTTCAACATCAAGAACCTGCGCGTCAAGGAGGCCGACAAGGACGGGTCGCTGAACGGCATTGCCTCCACCTTCGACCCCAACGACCAGATTATCCGCGACGGCATCTATGAGGGCGGCCGCAAGGTCATCTCGTTCTGCGGCGTGTTGCAGCACGGCGTGTTCCCCCTGCCGGAGCTGCTGCAGATGGCGGAGCGGTTTGGGGCCGACGAGATGCGACGCCCCGTGGAGATTGAGTTTGCCTGCAACCTGGAGAATGGTGATCAGGGAAAGATGAACGGCGACTTCTATCTGTTGCAGATACGCCCCATCGTCGACTCCAAGCAGGTGCTCGATGCCGACCTCGAAGCCATTGCCGACGGGCAGTGTCTGCTGCGCTCCTCCCACTCGCTGGGTCACGGCATCTCGGAGGATGTCACGGATGTGGTCTATGTCAAGACGGGCGACGACTTCACAGCCGTCGACAATCCTCTCATCGCCGACGAGATCGAGCAAATCAACCGCCGCTTCCTCGACGAGGGGCGCAACTATGTGCTGACAGGACCGGGACGATGGGGGTCGAGCGACTACTGGCTGGGCATTCCCGTCAAGTGGCCACACATCTCGGCAGCGCGCGTCATCGTGGAGGAGGGATTGAAAAACTATCGGGTAGACCCCTCACAGGGCACCCATTTCTTCCAGAACCTCACCTCGTTCGGCGTGGGCTACTTCACCATCAATGCCTACAATGGCGACGGGGTGTTCCAGAAGGATGTACTGGACCGTATGCCTGCTGTAGAAGAGACGGCTCATGTGCGCGTAGTACGCTTCGACCGGCCACTGAAAATCATGATGGACGGCAAGAAGCAACAGGGCGTGGTGCTGCTGCCCGAGGATCAGTAGGGCTATTGTCCACCTAAGCGCGAGAAGTATTCCGTCAGCTCCTCCCATGTCTTGAACGTGTCGCTGCCATACTCCAGCAGCGTGGCCATAGTGTCGGGAGTAGGCGTTTGGGCAATAAGATAGTCGCCGTAGAGCAGTTGGCGCTGGTTGGTGAAGACGGTGTGTCCCCAAGCCGGCACGCCCACATACTGCGTCAGCCAGTCGGTCACGGCAGCATACTCCGCCGCATCGCTGCTGGGCGCAGGAGCCACGAAATAGACCTGGTAGTGTTCGATGAGCATGCGGACGGCCTTGGCCATGGAACTGGTGGGTTTTCCGTAGCTGTCTATGAGGGTTTCCGTGCCGATGTAGATGATGGGGCGTTCGCGGTGCTCCTGTCTGTCGTCAATCCAGCGTATCACGGGCAGGACGGAGTGCATAAACGATTTGTCGTTCATCCGGTGCTCGCCATGGAAATGCAGGGCTTGCGGATAGTGGCTGTGGAAGTCGGCATAGCCGTCCACGGTAGTGTCCTCGTCGCCAAACAGCCCATACACCAACTGCCGCTCGCTTTCCGTCACACCCTCAAAACAGTGGTCGCAACATTCCTTGTACTCCTTCACCAAGGCCTTCGTCACGATGAAGTCCTGCACACCGTCCTGCCGGGGGTTCTGAAACGTCTGTGCGCCCATCATGTCGTGCGCCTTCATCGTGTCGCCCATCTGCAGCGCAGGGTTCACACAGATGCGTGCGTAGCCGTAGAGCCGCTCGGTGTACATGGCTCCCATGGATGTGCCGACAATCAAGTCGGGCTGTTCCGTCTGGCACAACTGCTGCAACAACGCCAGTGCTTCGTCGGGATGCAGGGGCAGGTCGGGAGCCACCACGCGAGCATTGGGCATCACTTCGCGCAGCCGTGCTACCGTGCCCGACTGGCCACTGGAGGCAAAGCCGTGCACATAGAGCACGGTTTTTCCCGACATCAGTTCGGGAAATTGCTTGATATAAGGATTTTCCATCTTTCGTCTCCTCTTCTTCCGTTGTTTTCTCCGACAAAGGTACGATTAAGTGAGAGAAATGCAAAAAGAAAAATCATTTTCTTTTTCATTTCCGAACGAAAGTACCTTCGGCGCGCAGCGCCAAAGGTACGATTAAGCGAGGGGAAAACAAAATTTATTTGAGCTTTCCCGAGCGAACAGTTATCCTGTAATCACAGCAGAATCTCTACAGCCTTGCCGTCATACGTCACGGTCTTGCTGGGCTTCATGGGTGCATCACCTGCGCCACTGTTCGCCCCGACAAGGACGATACGGAACGTGCGACTCTCCAGCATGCCCTTGAAGCTGCCCTTGCGGGGAGCGATGCGGAGGGTACGGTTGGCCTCGTCCCATGAGAAGACAATCTGGGAGAACTGTCCCTTCTCGTAGTTGTAGTTGTCGCCCTCGTCCTCATAGAGGGTGAAGGTGCCGTCGGCACCGGGATAGACGCGGATCTCCAACTCGTCCCAAGGCTTCTCCGTACTGTACTGCACCTCGGGACCGAAGGGCAGGATGGTGCCGGCCTTGACGAACACGGGCATGATGTCGATGGGGCAGAGGCGCTGGATGTCCTGTCCGCCCTCGTACAGCGCATTGCTCCAGAAGTCGTACCACTGGTTGCCCTGGGGCAGATAGACGTTCACGGGAGCAGCGGCCTGCTTCACGTCGGGATAGATGGTGTGGCCTTTCTTCTCGCGGTCCTTCCAGGTGTACATCGGGTCGGTGACGGGCTTCACCAGAATGTTGCGGCCAAAGAGATACTCGTCGTTTAGGCGCGAAGCCTTCTTGTCGGCCGCATAGTCCATCACCAAGGCGCGCATCATGCTGCCACTGTTCTGCACGCAGTCGCCGGCAGTGCTGTAGATGTAGGGCAGGAGACGGTAGCGCAGGCGGATGGCCTTGAGCATGGCATCGTAGGCCCAGTCGCCCTCTTTGCCGAACTCATACAACTCGCTGACCATGGGCGAGGAGCAGTGGTTGCGCATCAGGGGCATGAAAGTGCCCCACTGCACCCAACGGGTCTGCAGCTCCTGCACGGCAGGGTTCTTCGGACGCTGCTCATACTCCCAGTAGAAGAAGCCGCCGAGATCCGTATTCCAGAACGGAATGCCACAGAGCGTATAGTTCAAGCCCGAGGGCACTTGGTTCTTCATCTCGTCCCAGGAAGCCACGATGTCGCCGCTCCACGAGAACGTGCCGTAGTGCTGGATGCCGAAGCAGCCGCTGCGCGTCATCTGCAACGAGCGTTTCCGGTTGCCCTTCATCGCACGCTGGTGCTCATAGATGCTCTTGTTGTGGAGCAGGGAGAAGGCATTCTTCACGCTGAGCCACGATCCGTCGTGGGTCTGCCAGTCCTCGTCGCCCGCCTTCTCAAAATGGTCGGGTTCGGTAGAGTCGGTCCACCAGGCGTCCAACCCCATCCGATAGAGGTTGGCGAGGTATTTCCAGTAGAGGTCGCGCGCCTTGGGGTTGAAGACATCGTAGGGCTGCACACCGGCGTTGCGGGGCCACGTGTCAAACGGCAACAGGGCGTTCATCTTCTTCAGTTCCTTGTACTGTTCCGTCCAAGGACCGAAGTTGGCCCAAATGGTGATCATCAGGTGGGCATTGTTCTTGTGGACGTACTGCACCATTTCCTCGGGACTCTTCAGTCGCGGTTCGCCCTGCGCCTTCATGTTCCTCATGTCGCGGGGCAGATACTTATCGTAGGCCGGGTCACCCACCTTGTTGATGTAGTAGGGATTCTGAAACTTCATCGCGTTCCAGTTGGAGTCGCAGCCCCAGTACTGCCAGTCCTGCACGATGGCATCGGTGGGAATCCTCAACGCACGGTACTTGTCGAGCACACTGGCCAGTTCGTCGCTGGTCTTGTAGCGTTCGCGGCACTGCCAGAATCCCATTGACCATAGGGGAAACATGGTGGCCTGCCCCGTCAGTTCGCGGATGCTGGCGATGACACCGTCCTGCGTGCCGTCCTTGTACAGGAAGTAATAGTCGGCACAGGTGCCCACCTCGCTGGTGAAGGAGGTCTGCTCCGCATCGTCGAAGCGCGTCTTTCCGGCATTGTCCCAATAGAGTCCGTAGCCCTTCTCACTGGTGAAATACGGCATGGCGATGTAGGTGTTGTGGTTCCAAAGCTCCACATTGCGGCGGCCGCGCTGGTTCATGTGCGTGTCGCGCAACTGGCCGAGACCGTAGATAGCCTCGCCGTCCTCCAGCTGGAAGCACTGCCGAACGCGGTATTTCCCCTTGTTGGCCTCGTCCGTGCGCGCTTCAAAAGAGGTCTCCGTGTCGGCCAGCAGCGGCTTCCCGTCGGCGGAGCAGAAGCGGATTTCGCCCGTTGTCGGATTCAGCGTGACTGCCATGGCCGTGGACTTCATGCACACGACACCGTCCTCTTCTCGAACGTCAAACGCCTTCAGCGGTTGAGGCTGCAGAACAACCGAATAGCTTTTCTTCTGTGCCGCCGCATCGTCCTCCCCGTTTGCCTTCACCACTCGGACGATGGAGGGGGAATAGAAGGTGACGGTGACTTGCTGACCCGCCGCTTGACGGGTGACGGAGGCTGTAGCAGCCTTCCCCTTGACCGCGCCCTTCGGCTGTTTCGCCAAGGAGTCGCTGGGCAGCCCTGCAACTGCGATGCCCAACAGGGCAAGCAGGAATTGTTTTTTCATCATAACGCTTTTATTTGAGATAATAAGTTATCAATATCCTGGATTCTGCTTGAGGTTGGTGTTGGTCAGAATCTGACTGTTGGGAATGGGGTAGAGATTCTTTTCCTTGCTGCTTGCGTCATGCGAGAACCAGGAACGCGTGGCAAACACGCCAAAGCGAACCATGTCCTGCCGGCGACGGCCTTCCTGAGAAAACTCCCATCCCAGTTCGTCAAGCATTCTGCCGTATGCAATGACGGCATTGTCGTGGCTGGTCTTGATGTTGTCTCGGCGACCATAGTCGTAGCAACTGTTGCCCTGCAATTCCTCACCAGTGACAACCGCCTTGGCAGGATTGTCCGAGAAGTTGCGTTCCCTCACCTTTGTAACCAGTTCGGCGGCCTCGTCTGCATGGCCGGTTCTCAACAAAGCCTCCGCCTTCATGAGGTAAACGTCTGCATAGCGCAACAATGGGAAGTCGTTGCTCAGACGGTTGGTAATGCCTTCCGCATATTCAAATTTTCCCCATCGGAGACCTTGGTTCTCGTCGGAATCGTCGATGCTGTTCACCTCATTCACATAGACCAACGGCTGTCCCACCAGGTTGCCCATGGTGCAAAGCAGTTCGCCACCATTCTTGTCATACTGCGGACCCGAGATGAAATCGTCCTTCAAGCGCTGGTCGTCGGGGTCAAACGTGTCAATATACTGGGGTAAGACGCATACGCCTCCCCACGGCGTAGCCTTGAAGTTGTAAGTAGCCTGGTTCTCGGGCTGCAAACTGTACATGTGGAAATCGAAGGCGTTCCAGTCTGTAATGTAAGTTTCGTCGAACGGCAAGGCAAAAATAATCTCCTTGCTGTTCTCATTGTTGGTCACAAACACATTCTTGCGCACGGACTCCAAGCTGTACTTGTCGCTTTCCAACACCTTGTTGCAGGCTTCAATACACTTGTCGTAATCCTTGTGGGTGCCGTCGCTGAACACCTCCGAGTTGAGATACATCTTGGCCAGAAGCGTATATCCAGCCCATTTGTTGAAGCGTCCGTAATACTCGCTGTTCACCTCCTCCGTCAGGTTGGGAATGTTCTCCGTCAATTCCTGAATGATAAATTCATAGACCGCCTGACGCTTGCTCTGCTCCGGAAGGTAACCGGCAGGAACATCGAATTTAGTGATAATGGGCACATTGCCGAACAAATCGTCCAGCACATAGTAATACGAAGCCCGCAGCACCTTCAGCTCCGAGACAACGGCAGCTTCCTTTTCGCCCAGTTGTATCTGGCCGGACTCTATCTGGTAGAAGACGCGGTTGCAGGCATTGATGCCGTCGTAGGTGCGAACCCACGACTGCAAGGGAATGTCGTCTTCACTGGTCCATTTGTGCTGGTGCATCCGCTTATAGACACCGCCGTCCACCCATCCGTTCGGACGAGCCGGAATGACATCCTCATCGGTGGGAAGCATCTGGGCACGCGCCACTCCATTCCAAAGTAGCATGGTCTTACGCCAGGAGACATAGGCGGAAGACAGCAGGGAAGCAACATCTTCGTCGGTCGGCTGGAAACCATCTGCCACGACGCTGGAATAATTAGTATCTTTCAAATCGGTGCAGGAAGAGGCACTGAAAAGTACGGCCGCACCCAAAAGACAAATATATAATCTATTGAATTTCATGATTTTCATTGCTATAGTATGTTATTGTTAGAAGGTAAGGTTCACACCGAAAGTAAAGGCGCGCGTATGAGGATAGCTGTCGCGGTTGTCGTAAGCAGGCGACAAGCCTGATGTCGACACCTCGGGGTCAATGCCCTTATAGCCCGTGATGGTGATGGCATTGTTGACCGAGGCATAAAGCCGGAGTGCCTTGACCCACTTGCTCATATTGTTGAACGTATAGCCCAGCGTGATGTTGTCAATCTTCCAGTAGTCACCGTCCTCCACATAGTAGCTATTGAACTCCTCGGAACACAAACTGCTCAGCACGGCCTTGCCGAACACCTTGTCATAGGCGGAACGCAGGCGGTTCCAGTCCTGACGGCTTCTGTTTTCATAGAACATTCTCGTACCGTTAATAATCTGGAAGCCAAAGGCTCCACGCATATTGACGGCGAGGTCGAAGTTCTTGTAGCGGAACTGGTTGTTGAAACCGAGATACCAGGTTGGCACGCCGTTGCCCAAAATCTGCTTGTCCTCGAACGAATGGGTAAAATCGTCATAATTCACGCGGTTACCGTCCTTGTCGAGGTAAATCCACTTGCCGTTGTCGTCCACATCCACGACCTTGAAGCCATAGATGTCGCCCACCTTGTGGCCAATACGTACAATGTGCGACTCCGTCTTGACGGGTTCCTCAATCCAACCCGTCATGAAATAGTCGGAGGAGGTCTGGTACAGGTCGTTGGACAGGCTCTTCAACTTGTTGGAGTTGGTGGAGAACGTAACCGTCGTGTTCCACTGGAAATCCTTGGTCTGCACTGGAATGGCATTCACCATGACTTCAAGACCATTGTTGCTCATCTCGCCGACATTGGCGCGTGTGGTCGTGTAGAGGTTCGGGGGAGAGGGTACGGAGTAGTCGTAGAGCAGTCCCTTGATAAGGCGGTAGTACCAGTCAATAGAGACGTTCACACGATAGTTCAGGATGCTGAAATCAACACCGACGTCATACTCGTGTTTCTCTTCCCATTTCAGTTTGTCGTTGGAATTCTGGGTCGGCTGCAAGGCGCGAATCCATCGTCCGTTGTAGAGGTAATAGTCGCCATAGCCCAACAGCGACACGCCAAGGAACGACTGGCTAGGCTGTGAACCCGTGACGCCGTAGCCTGCCCTCAACTTGATGTCGTCAAAGATCTTCTGGTTTTTCATGAATGGTTCCTCAGTGATGCGCCATCCTAAGGAGACACTGGGGAAAGTGCCCCAAGGCTCTTCTGTGCCTACCAGTTGGCTGGCCGCCTCATGACGGATGCTGGCCATCAACAGGTAACGGTTCTTGTAGTTATAGTTCAAGCGCCCGAAGAAACCGATCAGGTTCGTGTTGAGCTGGTAGCTGTATTCCGTGCCCAATCCCTCCTTGAGTGCCTGTCCGACACCAATGTTGTGCCAACTGAACGCGTCGGTCGGGAAATCGTAGTTGCGCTCATACTGATTGCTGTAAACACCTTCCTGGTAGCTGTAGCCCACGAGTGCCTGAACCGTGTGGTCGCCGAACGTCTTGTGGAAACGTCCCGTCAGTTCCATCAGTTTCGTCACCGTGCTGCTGCCGCCCGTGGAAGCATAGCCGTTCATGCCGTCTCGGACATTGGAGATATGGTTCTTCGTCTCATAATATCCGCCCTCTTGATTAATCTTGTCATACGAGAGCAGTGCATTGAAGGTCAATTCCTTAATCGGTTCAAAGGTAATATTGGAACTGAAACGTGTTTGGGAGATTTTCTGTTCACCGTCACACTCATAGATGCGCGACACGGGGTTGTCATAATTGAAGATTCCCGTGTTCTCGCGCCAAGTGCCATCGGCGTTCTTGATGGGTTCTGTCGGATTGTGAATCAAGGCCTGACGCCAGCTATAGGTGTTGTAGCTGCCACCGTCGCTGGTTGACGTATAGCCTGTCTGGTTGCCTAACAACTGGAAGTTGAACCGCAGTTTGTTGTCAAACATGGAATGGTTCACCTCGGCACGTCCTTGGAACTCCTCCTTGTCCGAGCGTTTGAAGATGCCCTGAAGATTGCGGTAGTTGACGTTGAAGATATAGTTGGTCTCGCTGTTTCCGCCCTTGAAAGAGACATTGTGCACATGGCTCAGTCCTGTTCTGGTGATAGCATCGATCCAGTCGGTGTTGTCGCCCAAGTCCCAGGAGGCATCTCTCAAACCGTCTTGAATCTGCTGGCGGTAATCATTGGCATCGCAGAAATCGGGACGCTTGGCCATGGTGGAGAGACTGAGATAGCCACTATACTGCACCTCGTTGATATTGTTGCCCTTCGACTTCTTCGTCGTGATGAGTACCACACCATTTGTTCCACGCGAACCATAGATGGCTGCAGCCGAACCGTCCTTCAGCACATCAATGCTCTCAATGTCCTCGGGAGCCACCGTACTGAAACTGCCCGGCACGCCGTCAATCAGAATCAGCGGATTGGTGGATGCGCCCAGAATGGTGGTATTGCCACGAAGGGAGATTTCCGTGCCACCCACAGGATTGCCGTTAGGATTGGTCACGGAAAGACCGGCTATCTTGCCTTGAATCAGTTGGCCGGCATCATTGATGGCTCCTGCCGTGAAATCCTCACGCTTCACGCTGCCGACCGAACTGGTGACATCGCCCTTTCTTTGTGTGCCGTATCCGATGACAACCACTTCGTTGAGCACTTTCCGGTCTTCTTCCAACACGATGGAGAGACGTTGTTGCTTCCCGACGGAAATCTCCTGTGACAGGAATCCGATATAGGAGATTTGCAGGGTGCTTCCTGCTTCTACATTAATGGTAAACTTTCCGTCCAAGTCAGAGACGGTTCCGTCGTTCTGTCCCTTCACTCTAATGGTTGCGCCGATGACGGGATTTCCCGTATCGTCTTTGATTATACCACTGATTTTCTTCGGTGTCCCGATCCTTTTCTGTTGGGTGGTCTGGACGGCCGCGCCCTTCGGCTGTTTCGCCAAGGAGTCGCTGGGCAGCCCTGCTACTGCGATGCCCAACAGGGCAAGCAGGAATTGTTTTTTTGCCATAGCTTGGTAGTTTAATAATTGTTTTTAGTCTTGCTGGAATTGCATTTGAATTCCGGCTGCAAAGGTAAGCACAAACGGGAAAAACGGGTTAAGACAAATGAAGATACAAGTGGCACATTTGTTGAAATGCGCCCGTTTTCCACGGGTTATCTGTACTCGGAAGGCAACACGTCAAACTCTTTTTTGAAGCATTTGGTGAAATAGCTGGGCGAGCTGAAGCCGGTCTTTTCGGCAATTTCGTTGACCGTCAGTTCACCCGTTTTCAGGAGTACGGCGGCATGGTGCAGACGGATTTGGCGGATGAAGGCCACGGGAGTAGTGCCCGTCAGGGCCGTGAGCTTCTTGTACAGTCCCGTGCGCTCCATGCAGAGTTCGGCGGCCAACTGCTCCACGCCATACTCCCCGTCCTGCAAATGCTGTTCCACCAGTGTGCGCGCCCTTGCAATGAGTTCGTGTTCGGGCTCGGCTTCTTCCGCAGCTTCCGTCTCCGTGGCAGTTCCTATGCCGCCCGTTCTCCGCCTGCGCCGATAATACATGAGGCCAGCGGTCGCCCCTGTCAGCAGTGCTACCAGCAACGCCGCGCTCCATCCCGACTGCCACCAGGGCTTTTCTATCGTGAAGAAGAGACCCAACATGGGCGACACACAAATCAGTCCGTCGTTGTAAGTGCCCAGCCAGATGGTGCCTTCGCGGTCCCGATAGACGGTGTTGATGCCCGTTGTGAGCGATCGTCCGTCGGGCAGGGCAAGTTCCTTGACCTCGCGCGGCGTGTTGCCCACCCGGAAGTCGAACATCAGGTAGCCGTGCTGACTGCTGATGAGTGCCTGGTTGTCCGACGACATATTCAGGGTGTGCAGGATGTAGTCACAAGAGAAAATCTTGGAGTACTTTCGGCTCTCCGGATCGAAATGGAGGAAGACGGAGACGTGGTTCTGTCGCTCCGCTCCGCGGCCCGTACGGATTTGATAGAATTGCCCGCTCGCGGTCTGCACCGTGAGCGAAGTGCCTTGGTAGTGTCGGGCTTCCGCAGTCGGATAGGCCGATGCCGTATAGGCCAATTCCCCGGCCTTGAAGGCCGCCACCACACCCGCGCTGTGGAACGTGTACACCAGCTGGCCGTCGGTGTCCAGGTCTTGCAGCGCGCCCCACGAGCGTTGGAGCAGGAGGGAGATGCCGTCGGAGGTGTTGATCACTGTGTCCCCCGTCACGACCCACAGGTTTCTTTGTCCGTCCACGAACAGGTCGCCGATGGCCGTTCCCCCGATGTCCTTGACGCAAGTGTCCAGCGGATGCTCCAGCAACTTTCCCTGCTCCAGGTCAATGCAGAACACCTGCCGGACATCCTTCACCCAGAGCCTGTTCCAGTTGTCGGCATAGAGATGCGTCTGTCCGCCATATTTCGCCAGCGGCTGTGCCTTCCCCGACGGGAGCGGCACGAACTGGAAACGCTTGCCGTCGTAGAGGTTGATGCCCCGTTGCGTCCGCACGGCCAACCGGTTGTCCGGCAGCTGCATCATCTGGAGGATGCCGTTGTCCGACAGACCGTCCTTGCTGTTGAGCACACGGAAATACTCGTTCTTCTCTATTTTTTGCGCTGCGGCAGTCCACACGCTGCCCATGAGCAAGAAAAGAACGACCCAGAAAATACTATGTCGTAAGCCGTGTTTCATTCGGTCTGTTGTCCGGCCATTCGCAATGGCACTGCAAAATTACAACATTTTCGGGAGAAAGGGGCACGGATTGGCATAAAGATGCCGAAAACGTTGCGCAGCCACCCGGGCAAGATAAATCCCCCATGCTCCGTCTGGAGCGATGGGGGATGTTCGGTTGCGGTTCAGCGTCTGTCACTCAGACTGACGCAGACCAGATATTATTCATTGCCGGCGTAGGCAGGATTCTGCCTCAGGGCAGAGTTCTTCATCAACTCCGTGGCAGGAATAGGCATGTCCATCTTCTCGATATTGAAGTCGAACGAACGCTTCGACCACGGATAGTTGGCAAAGTCCGAACCACCGTCATCCTTCGGATAGTTGTAGTCAATGTGGTCGGCAATATAGCCCGATCGGATCATATCCGGGCAGAGACACCACTCCGAGTTGAATTCCTTGCGGCGCTCCTCGTTGACAGCCACCTTCCAGGCTTCCGACGTGTGCTTGTAGCCCTTGCGGTTGGGCGTGGCCTGCAGTTTCGTGTAGTATTCCTTGGCGGAGGGAACGGTCACCGTAGCCGTGAGGACGCCCACTGGATAAGAGGTCATGGTGACGTTCTGGCCGTTGAAGGAATAGACGTTGTTGTAGTGGCCGTAGTAGGCACTGTAGTCCTGTCCGACAGTCAGGTTGCCCCAAGCGCGGTTGCGCAGCTTGTCCAGCTGTGCCCAACCCGTAGCCTCGTCGCCTGTGCGGAAGCAGCACTCGGCATAGTCGAGGAGCACGTTCGCATAGCGCTTGCCGTAGATGATGGTCGGCGCCCACATCTGTCCGCCCCAAGAGTTGCCGTCGGCACGGGCCGAACGCCACAGCTTAGTAGTCCAGATGGCTGGTGCAAACTCACCGTTCGTGAAGTGGAAACGGCGCGTTTTTGTGCCGGCCTCGACCCCTTCGCTGTTGATGGTCAAAGGCACCACATGGCCGTTGGCGTCCTTGCTGCCGAGCGAGTCTTTTAGATAGGGATTGTAGCCCCATACGGTGGAGGACTTCTCTATGCCGTATTTGTCCATAAGTTCCTCGGAAACAGCTCCCGTGGCACAAGAGCCGTCGCGGCGCAGGTCGCCCTTCTCGTAGCAGGCGTACCATTCCCACGAGAGATATTCAGCACCCCAGCCGCCGTTTTCCGGGCAGGCGCAGAACCATTTCAGCATGTTCGGGTTGAAGGCCGTGATGGTGCGGTCGCTGCCCCAGCTGCTCCACTGGTTACCCTCGTCGGAGCACATGGCCCAGATACACTCCTTGTTCCAGAAGCCTGCGGGATCCCAGTTGGTGGCAAAGTTCGAGGAGAGCTCATAGGTGTTGCTGTCGATGATTGCCTTCAGCTCCTGCTTGGCCTTGGCGTAGCATTCGGAAGCCTGTTCCGGGCACCGGAAAGCCTTCCACATATAGGCATCAGCCAGGTAAGCCTTGGCCATGCCCTTGGTGCAGCGTCCGTATTGTCCGTTGTAAGGGGTCCAGTCCAGCAGTTCAGCGGCTTTGGTGAAGTCCTCGATGATGAAGTCCCACATCTCTTCGTAAGTATCGGCAGCCGCCTTGACGGGCGTGTTGGTGAAGTCCTCGCCCGTGTTGAGCATGGGCACACGTCCGAACGTCGTGGCCAGCCACGTGTAGAAATATCCGCGGAGTGCCCGTGCCTCGCCTTCACACAGGTTCTTGGCCTCGGTGGAGACGGCTTCTGCGGTTTCCAGTCCTGCCAGATACAGGTTGGCTCTGGCGATGGCGGCATAGGCGTGCGACCATCCCTCGGCCAGTTCGCCCACATTGGCGTCCCAGGTCTGGTCCAGGAATTTCACGTCCCATCCCGTGCACTGCGTGTCCATCGTGGGGTGGCTGCCCGTGAAGAGGTTGGGCTTGAAGCCCCAGTTGTTGGCCTGTGTGCTGCCGTTGTTGTAGGCATAGATGCCGTTGAGGCCGAGTCGTGCGTTGTCGTCACTTTCGAACTGCGCCTCGATGTCCAGGATTTCGTAGTTTGTCACGTCCAGGAACTTGTTGTTGTCACACGAGGTGCAAGCCAAGCATCCTAATCCTGCCCATACAAAATATTTAATTATATTTTTCATAATGATTGCTTTTGATGATGGTTAGAAGGTGATGTTAAGACCGAACATATAGGTTCTCGGGGTGGCGTAACGGCCAGAGTCAAGACCCGTGTAGATAACGCTTCCCTGTCCGATTTCCGGGTCACCGTATTTGTTGTACGGAGAGATGGTGCAGAGGTTTTGCACGGCGAGGTAGGCGCGCAGAGCGGTCAGACCCACGGTGCTGAGCCACTTCCGGGGCACGTTGTATCCCACCTGGATGTTGCTGATCTTGAGGAAGTCGCCGCTTTCAATCCATGCATCGCTGACGCGGCAGTTCTTGTTGTTGTCCAGATAGGTCAGGCGCGGCAGGGTTCCGTTGGGGTTGGTCTCTGCGTTGTACAGGTTGTTGTAGCTGTCCTTCAGCAATGCGGGCGTGCAGATGTCGTCCGACATGATGATGCAGGAGAGACGCATCTTCGAGTAGGACAGGATGTCCATGCCCAGTACGCCGTAGGTGTAGAGGCTGAAGTCCCAATCCTTGTACGTGGCACTGAGGTTCAGACCGAAGTTGAACTTGGGCAGTCCATTGCCCAGAATCTGTCGGTCGTTGTCGTCCAGTGTGCCGTTGCCGTCGGTGTCCACGAAGAGGTAGTCGCCGATCTGTGCGTTCTGTCCCTGACTCTTGGCCTGGGCCAGCTGCTCCTCCGTCTTGATGATGCCGGCCACCTTGTAGCCATAGTACGATCCTACAGCTTCGCCTTCGCGGCAGATGGAGTGGTTGTCCCAGTTCAGTCCCGTGCCGCTGATGGCCCCGATGTTCGAGCCGTCGATGTCGTCGGCAGAGAAGGTGCTGTTGCCACCGCTACAGGTGGCGGTGTAGTCGACCCCCATCTTCTTGATCTTGTTCTTCAGCGTAGATCCGTTGAAGGCTACGTTGATGGCCCAGTCCTTGTTGAGCTTCTTGTTGTAGTTAACTGAAAACTCAAAACCGGTATTGTCAATCTGTCCGAAGTTGGTGTAGATGGAGGTGTTTCCGGCCGACGGACGAATCTGACGCTCCAGGAGCAGGTCCTTGGTCTTTCGGGTGAAGAAGTCCAAGGTCACCGTCAGGTCGTTGTTCAGGAATCCGAGGTCAAGACCGAAGTTGGTTTGTTCGTTGGTTTCCCATTTCAGGTTGGTGTCTACAAGCGGAGCGTAGAAGCCCGTCACGCGCTCGAACGAGCCCGTCGTGCCGCCTCCGGCTCCTGCCGTGTAGAAGTTGTACTTGGTGTTGGCCGACGACAGCGCGTAGGTGGAGCGTCCGGCAATACCGCCGGCGTTACCCGTCTGTCCCCAACCGATGCGCACCTTGGCGTTGCTGATGGCGTCGACATTCTTCAGGAAGGACTCTTCCTTGACGCGCCAGGCCAGGGCAGCGGAAGGGAAGGTGCCCCAGCGGTTGCCCGTCGAGAAGTTGGACGAGCCGTCGCGGCGTACCGTAGCCGTGAGGATGTAGCGGTCGAAGAGGTTGTAAATCATACGGCCATAGTAGGAGATGGTGCGCACCTCGGCGTTGAAACCGCCGTTGCCGTTGATGCTTGAGGCATCCGTAGAGAGGGAAATCAGTCGGTTGTTGGCCGAGAGGAAGCTGTTGGCACTGGCGCTGACCCATGCGCCCTCGTACTTGCTGACGGAGTTACCAGCCATGAGGGTCAGCGTGTTGAAGTCCGTCTTCCAGTTGTAGGTCATGTAGGTTTCGATGCTCTTGCTCAAGCCCTTGCTCTGTCCGAGTCCGAAGCTGTAGTATTCCTGGTTGCGTCCCTCGTACTTCACCTTCGTCATCGTTCCGCCGATGTTGTTGTAGCGCTCGTACATTCCAGAGAACTCGTCGTTGTCAGAGTTGGTCTGTGTCCAGGAGGCGATGGAATGCAGGTTGAGTGTGTGCTGCTTGGTCTTGAGCAGGGTGATGTCGATGTAGGGGTTGATGGAGATGCGCGAGTTGCGGGTGGTGCGTCCGATTTCCATCTGCGAGGCGTAGGGGTTCTGCGCCGTGGACGACATGCCTTCCCATCCGTTGGGCGTCGGTGCCTTGCCGGAACCGTAGGTGCCGTCGGGGTTGACCACGTTGACCTTGACGTGCTGGCCGGTCACGTCGTCAATATAGTCGAGTGACGGCGACATCTGTGCGATGTCGCGCTGCGACGACAGGTTGGTGTTGTTGCCGAGTCCGATGTTGTTGCCGAGGACGGTGGAGTACATATAGTTCATGTCGCCACCGAACTCGATGTAGTCGTTCACCTTCGTCTTGACGCTGGCGCGCGAGGTCAGTCGGTCGTACTTGGTGTTGACGATGATACCTTTGTTCTGGAGGTAGCCAATGGAGAAGTTGTACTGTGTCTTCTCCGTACCGCCGTTGGCGGAGAGGCCGTACTGCTGGCGGAGGGATGTGCGGTACATCTGATCCTGCCAGTCAATCAGGTTGCGCTTGCCGTCGTAGGCTTCCGACCAGATCTGGTTCTGGAGGGTTGCTCCCTCGTTGGCCTTCGACTCGCGGATGGAGCGGGCGTAGTCGTCGCCGGTCAGCGTGTTGATTTTGTAGGGCAAGGTCTGCAGACCGAGGTCGGCGGTAATCTTGATGTTCATCTTGCCCTTCTGGCCGTGCTTGGTGGTGATCATGATGACACCGTTGGCACCGGCAGAACCGTAGATGGCGGTGGCCGAAGCATCCTTCAGGATTTCGATGCTCTCGATGTCAGCGGGGTTGACAAAGTCGGCACTGGTGCCCACCTGTACGCCGTCAACCACATAGAGCGGCTGCGCGTCACCGTTGATGGTGCCGATACCACGGATACGGATGGCCGACTTGGAGCCGGGAGCACCGTCCTGGTTTGTCACCATAACACCAGCGGCCGCGCCCTGGAGTGCCTGCGCAATGTTCACGGGCACCTTGCGCTCCATCTGTTCCTTGTTGATGGTGGCCACGGAGCCGGAGATGTCCGACTTCTTCATCGTACCATAGCCGACCACCACGACATCGTCAAGCGTCGTGTTGTCCGCCTTCAGCGTGATGGTGATATTGTTTTGCCCCCCGAATGGTAACTTTCTGTGTTACGTATCCGATGTAGGACACAGAGATCTGGGCATTGGGCTGGGCATTAATCTGGAATTGTCCGTCCAGGTCGGTCACCGTGCCGCTGCTGGTGCCCAGTACGCGCACCGTCGCGCCAATGATGGGTTCGCCACTTTCGTCATTCACTAAACCCTTTACGATACTCTGCGCCGAGATCCCCAAAGGGAACAAACACAGCAGCACCAGTAAAAACAATGGTTTCTCTGTCTTTTTTAGGTTGGTTAGTTTAAACATAAAAATAAATAATTAATTGATAGTTATTGTATTTAGGTATTGATACTAATTGTAGGTCTGTTTAGGTTTTCGTGCGCTGTCACAGCGAACAACTGCGCAAAAGTAGGTCTTTTTTCTCAAATATCCAAGAAAAAAAGACATTTTTTTGCATTTTCTTCCTTTTTTCCGTAACTTTGTGCAGAGAAACCCCAAAAACCACAAGAACTATGAAGACCGTATTTATCACCGGCGGGTCCACCGGCATCGGTGCCGCCTCAGTTAAGAAATTCATCCAGCAGGGATGGAACGTAGCGTTCATGGACATCAACGAGGAGGCAGCCCGCGAGCGGGTGGAGGAAATCGACCGCCCGGAGCAGTTACTCTTTGTGCCGGGCAACACGCGCTGCCGTGCCGACATCCACCATGCCGTTGAGAAGACCGTGGAGCGCTTTGGCCAGCTGGACAGCGTGGTGGCCAATGCCGGCATCCACCGCTGCAACACACTGCTGGACATCACCGACGAGGAGCTGGACCTCATGATTCAGACCAACATCTACGGCACGGTGAACACGCTGCGCGAGGCCGTGCCCCACCTCGTCAAGGGTGGTGGCGGAACCGTAGTCATCAACGCCTCCGACCAGTGGTTCGTCGGCAAGGCACACAGCTTCGGCTACGGACTGACCAAGGGCGCGCTGGGACAAATCACCCGCAGCCTCTCCATCGACCTCGGCCCCAAGAACATCCGCGTCAACGCCGTCTGCGCCGGCACCATACACACACCGCTGGTGGACAACCTGTTCGAGAAGTTCGCCAAGGAGAACCACTGCACCGTCGACGACTACTGGCGCGAGGAGAATGCCCTGTATGCGCGCGGCACCGTAGGGCGGCCGGAGGAAGTGGCCGAAATGATCTATTTCCTCGCCTCCGACGCATCGAGCTTCTGTACGGGCGGCCACTATCTGGTGGACGGCGGACTGGTGGCACACTAAGACAGGCGCGCTGCGTAGACGTCTATTATCTTCAGATTTTCGTTTTTTCGCAATATTTTCTTTAGAATTGTTTGGAAATTAAATTTATTTGTTTAACTTTGCAACCGAAATACAACAAAAGTATCTACAAGACATGAAGCATTTGGTATCTGTAGCATGGTGGTGGCGCACTCGAGATTTGAAAAAGTCGTGAGTCGCTCCTTCGTGTAGATACCCTATATAAAAAAGAAGATATACCAGAAGGCCTGCCGTAATCACGACAGGCCTTCTTCCTTTTTGTCATACAACAACACATAAAACACTACAGCTATGAAAGAGATTCTTTGCAGTTTACTCCATCAGGAGACCCTGGACAGGGAGACCGCACGTCACATCATCGTGGGCATCACGGAAAACCGCTATCCCCCAGAGCAGATAGCAGCACTATTGACGGCCATACAGATGCGCGGCATCACGGTGGATGAGCTGCTGGGCTTCCGCGACGGAATACTCGAGACGGGAGTGCCGGCACTACTGGACGCGCCCCGCTACATCGACATCGTGGGTACTGGCGGCGACGGGAAGAACACATTCAACATCTCCACCTGCGCCTGCTTCGTCGTGGCCGGCGCAGGCTACAAAGTGGCGAAACACGGCAACGTGGCAGCCACTTCGGTCAGCGGTGCCAGCAATGTCATGCAACAGCACGGGGTGCGATTCACCAACGACATGGATGTGCTCAATCGTTCCATCAACGAGGCCGGCATCGTCTATCTACACGCACCACTATTCGCCCGTGCCATGAAATTTGTGGCACCCGTGAGGAAGAGCCTCCCCTTCCCCACCTTGTTCAACCTGCTGGGTCCCCTCGTCAATCCCTCGCGCCCCCAGGCACAGCTGCTCGGTGTGGCCAACCTCGACCAGATGCGTCTCTACGGCAGTGTCTTCCAGAAGATCGCCATCGATTACGGCATCGTGAATGCCATTGACGGATACGACGAGATTTCGCTCACGGGCGATTTCAAGGTGACCACCAACGACTACACCAGGGTGTTCTCGCCCTCAGACCTCGGTTTGCCTGTGGCCAAACAGGGGGACCTCTGCGGACAACCTGCCTCTACGAAGGAAGATGCCGCCAGAGTCTTTGATGCGGTGCTCGACAACCAAGCCACCGAGTCGCAGAAAAACGCGGTGCTCGCAAATGCCGCCTTTGCCATCCAGGTGATGGAGTCCGGAAAGAAAAGCATAGAAGACTGTCTGGCCGTGGCACGCGAATCGCTGGAGAGCGGCAGGGCTATGGCAACACTGAAGAAATTCATTGAACTGAACCGATGATGAAAGACGTTCTCGAAGAAATAGTGGCGTGGAAACGTATAGAGGTGGAGCGGTTCAAGGAACAGGTGGCTCCGCACACGCTGTACCGCGAGGTGGAGCAGATGCTCGACACTGCCGTGCCCTCCATGAAAGCGGCACTGATGGCATCAGACTGCGGCATCATTGCGGAATTCAAGCGTAAATCGCCGTCCAAAGGATGGATCAACGAGACGGCAAAGCCCGACCATATGCCGCTGGAATATCAAAAGAACGGGGCGGCAGCCTTGAGTATACTGACGGACGGGAAGTATTTCGGTGGGGCAGACCGTCACATCACGGCTGCAAGAGACAGCGGGGTAAGGATACCGATGCTCTACAAGAACTTCGTCGTCGACGAATATCAGCTGTTTCAGGCACGCCGTTGCGGTGCGTCGGCCGCCCTGCTCATCGCTGCAGCCCTGTCCATGCAGGAGTGCCGCGCACTGCTCAGCACGGCGCGGGAGCTGGGATTGGAGGTGCTACTTGAGATGCACGGCGACCGTGACCTTGCGTATGCGGAACTCGAACCGGACATGTATGGTGTCAACAACCGCAACCTCGGCACTTTCGTCACCGATGTAGACAACTCCTTCCGTCTGGCAGGACTGTTGCCGGCAGACGGGTGCAAGGTGAGCGAAAGCGGTATCAGTGCACCAGAAACGGTGAGACGGTTGCGGCAGGCAGGCTTCCGCGGTTTTCTCATCGGCGAACATTTCATGAAGACTGCATCGCCCGGGGCATCGCTGAAAACATTCATAGAAGCGTTATGATTATCAAAGTATGTGGTCTGCGCGAGCCCAACAACATCCGCGCGGTATCGGCCCTGGACATCAATATGACGGGATTCATCTTCTGGGAGGGCAGCGCACGCAGCGTGAAACACGCGCCACGGACCGGCAGACGGATGGGCAGGGTCGGCGTGTTCGTGGACGCGACGCCACAGGCAATCGTGTCCCGTGCCCACAGCGACGCACTCGACTACATCCAGCTGCACGGCAGCGAGAGTGCGGCGTACATAGAACAGCTCAAGTGTGCACTCGCGTCCGGGGGAGTGCAGGATGTGAAGATGATCAAAGCCCTCAGCATCCGCGAAGCCGACGACGTGAAGCGATGGCGTGACTATGAGGGCACGGCCGATATGCTGCTTTTCGACAACAAGTGTACTGCCCGAGGCGGCAGCGGCGAGAAATTCGACTGGGCTGCGCTGGACAGCTATGACGGCAACATACCGTTTCTGTTGAGCGGAGGCATTGGCCCCGACGATGCCGACAGCGTGCTCACCATCAGGCATCCGCAGTTTGCCGGAGTGGATCTTAACTCACGTTTCGAGATACGACCGGCGGTCAAAGACACGGAAAAACTAAAATGTTTCATCAACAAAATACGAACTTATGAACAAAATCAATGAACTGTTTCAGTCGGCAAACGGGAAGAAACTGCTCTCGCTGTATTTCTGCGCCGGCCACCCCACCCTCTCCGGCACCGGAGACGTGGTGAAGACGCTCCAGCGGCGCGGCATTGACATGATAGAGATTGGCATCCCGTTCTCCGACCCGATGGCCGACGGCCCGGTAGTACAGGACGCAGCCACGAAAGCACTGCGCAACGGAATGTCCCTACATCTGCTGTTCTCGCAGCTGAAAGCCATCAAGGACGAGATAAGCATACCGCTGGTACTGATGGGCTACCTCAACGTGGTCATGCAATACGGGATAGAGCACTTCTGCAAAAGTTGCGTGGAATGTGGCGTGTCGGGGGCTATCATCCCAGATCTTCCCTTCGCAGACTACATGAGAGACGTGAAGCCCACTGCCGACCGCTATGACATCCGGATCATCATGCTAATCACGCCCGAGACCAGCGAAGCGCGTGTACGTCTCATCGACGAGCATACCGCCGGCTTCATCTATATGGTTTCCTCTGCGGCGACGACCGGAGCACAAAGCTGTTTCGACGAACGCAAGCAGGAGTATTTCCGCAAGACCAATGCCCTGCAACTGCACAACCCACGGATGATTGGCTTCGGCATCAGTAACCAACAAACACTGGAATCGGCACTGCAAAACGCCTCGGGAGCCATCATCGGCAGCAAATTCGTGTCGTCGCTTGACGCCTGTGGCGGAGATGCCGACAAAGCACTCGACGCATTGTTTGACGCACTTAAAAAATAGCGATTATGGAGAAATATACGGTTGACAACTACGGGTTCTACGGCAATTACGGCGGTGCCTACGTGCCGGAGATACTCTACAAGACGGTGGAAGACCTGAAGAACGCCTATCTTCCCATCATTGAAAGCGAAGCGTTCAAGATCGCGTTCCACGCACTACTGAAAGACTATGTGGGCCGTCCCTCACCGCTGTATTTCGCCAAGCGGATGAGTGGGAAATACGGTTGCCGACTCTATCTGAAACGCGAAGACCTCAACCACACCGGGGCGCACAAAATCAACAACGCCCTGGGACAGATTCTGCTGGCAAAGCAGATGGGTAAGACGCGCATCATCGCCGAGACCGGTGCCGGACAGCATGGCGTGGCTACGGCTACGGTATGCGCCCTGATGGATATGCCCTGTACGGTTTACATGGGGGCGCTTGACGTGGAGCGGCAGTCGGTGAACGTCGAACGCATGAAGATGCTCGGAGCAACGGTGCACCCCGTAGAAAGCGGCAACAAGACGCTGAAGGACGCTACCAACGAGGCCATACGCGACTGGTGCTGCCATCCCGCAGACACTTTCTACATCATCGGCTCGACCGTGGGGCCTCATCCGTATCCAGAGTTGGTGGCGAGGTTGCAGAGTGTCATCTCGGAAGAAATCAAATGGCAACTCCAGGAGAAGACGGGACGCGACTACCCCGACTACCTGGTGGCCTGCGTGGGAGGCGGAAGCAATGCTGCCGGCACCATATACCACTACCTGGACAACGAGAACGTGAAGATCGTACTCGGCGAGGCGGGCGGAATCGGCATCGACAGCGGCAAGACGGCTGCCTCATTGGAGGTCGGGACGACGGGTATCCTGCACGGCTCGCGCATCAAACTGATGCAGACGGACGACGGACAGATTGTCGAACCGTACTCCATTTCCGCTGGACTCGACTATCCGGGTACGGGGCCTTTACACTGTCACCTCTACGAGTCGGGCAGGGCACAGGTATTGGCCGCCACGGACGACGAGGCACTTGCCGCCGCCTTTGAGCTCACCCGGACAGAGGGCATCATCCCCGCACTGGAAAGTGCGCACGCCCTGGCTCTGCTGCCAAAGATGAAGCCGATGCTCAAGCCCGATGACGTGGTGGTGCTCACCGTGTCCGGACGCGGCGACAAAGATCTTGACACCTATCTCAAACACAGCATCTAAACCACCATTATGTATCAATACACAACAGCAACAAAGCGCATTCTGGGAGACACGATCACCCCAGTAAGCGTCTATCTGAAGGTGCGCGACCGCTATCCGCAGTCGGCCCTCATGGAAAGTTCCGACTATCATGGAGGCGAGAACAGCCGTTCCTACATCGCCATCCATCCCATCGCCAGCGTGGCTATTGCACACGGCACGGCGGTATGCACCTATCCCGACGGCAGGAAAACGGAGCAGGCCATCAGCGGTGAATACACCGTGGACAAAGCCATCAATGCCTTCATCGGCGAGTTTGACATCAAGGGCGAACAGTCTGCGTGCTGCGGCCTCTATGGCTATATGTCGTTCAACGCCGTGAGATATTTCGAGCACATCCCGGTCAAGGATGAGAAACAGGCGCGGAACGACGCACCCGACATTCTGTACACCCTCTATAAGAATATCATCGTGTTCGACCATTTCCGCAACGAGGTAACACTCATCGAGATGCTCGGTAGCAGAGAGACCAGCCATTTGGAGCAGTTGGAGAAGGACATCAACGGCCTTCCGCACCGCACCTACGGTTTCCATCCCGTGGGAGCGGCTGTCAGCACGCTCACCGATGAGGAGCATAAGGAGAATATCCGCCGGGGCATACGCCACTGCCAGCGCGGCGACGTGTTTCAAATCGTCCTTTCACGGCGGTTTATACAAAAGTATGAGGGCGACGACTTCAAACTCTACCGGGCCTTGCGTAGCATCAACCCGTCGCCGTACCTGTTCTATTTCGACTTCGGCGGATTCCGCATCTTCGGCTCGTCGCCCGAGACCCATTGCCGCATAGACGGCACAAGGGCATACATAGACCCTATTGCCGGCACGACAAAACGCACCGGCGACGCAGCGCAGGACAAGGCGAACGCCCTTTACCTGCGAAACGACCCCAAGGAGAATGCCGAACACGTCATGCTCGTGGACCTGGCCCGCAACGACCTCTCGCGCAACTGCCACGACGTGAAGGTGGATTTCTATAAGGACATGCAATACTATTCCCATGTGATACACCTCGTCTCGCGCGTCAGTGGGGCACTGGACGAAGGGGCAGACCCCATCAGGACATTCATCGACACCTTCCCTGCCGGCACGCTGTCAGGAGCTCCAAAGGTACGTGCCATGCAACTGATTTCGGAGTATGAACCGCACAACCGGGGAGCATACGGTGGTTGCATCGGCTTCATCGGCATGGACGGCTCGCTCAACCAGGCCATCACCATCCGCACGTTCGTCAGTAGGAACGGCGAACTGTGGTTTCAGGCTGGCGGAGGCATTGTCGCAAAGAGCGACGAAGAATATGAATTGCAGGAAGTAAACAACAAGCTTGGCGCACTGCGCAAGGCGATTAGTATGGCGGAGGAAATGTAAGATGAAGCAGTCCATTGTGATTATCGACAACTATGACTCGTTTACCTATAATCTGAGTCATCTCGTCAAGGAACTCGGTGCGGATGTGACCGTGGTGCGCAACGACCGTTTTGAATTGGAAGACCTGAAGAATTTCGACAAGATTATCCTGTCTCCCGGTCCGGGCATACCATCGGAAGCCGGTCTGCTGACCGATGTCGTGCGGCGTTATGCGGCAGAGAAACCACTACTTGGTGTGTGTCTTGGCCATCAGGCCATCGGTGAAGTGTTCGGTGGGAAACTCAAAAATCTCGACGAGGTGTTCCATGGCGTGGCAACGGAAGGCATCCATACGGACGACCCGCTGTTTGCCGATGTGCCGCAACGGTTCACCATGGGCAGATACCATTCGTGGGTCGTCGACACGGAAAGTCTCCCGGATAGTCTGGAAGTCATTGCGAAGAGCGACGAAGGACAGATTATGGCACTGCGGCACAAGACGTTCCATGTGCGTGGCATCCAGTTCCACCCAGAAAGTGTACTCACCCCACAAGGCCACATCATCGTAAGGAATTTTCTGAACCAGTTTCCCAAACCTGCGCGGTAAGATACGCTACCGCCTGTCCCTGAAGAAATCCAGCATGAGCTGGCGGCACTCCTCCTCGAGGATGCCGCCGGTCACTGCGGTACGGGGATGCAGTACGCGGGGTGCGAAGACCTGGTAGCCGCGCTTCTCGTCGGCTGCGCCATACACCACGCGCGCCAGCTGCGACCAGCCTAAGGCACCGGCACACATCGGACAGGGTTCTACCGTGACATAGAGGGTGCAGTCGGTCAGATACTTGCCGCCCAACTCGTTGGCGGCAGCCGTGACGGCCTGCATCTCGGCATGCGCTGTCACGTCGTGGAGCGTCTCCGTCAAGTTGTGTGCACGTGCGATGATACGCCCCCCACAGACCACCACCGCACCGATGGGCACCTCGCCCACCCTGCCGGCCGCTTCCGCTTCCGCCAATGCCTGCCGCATATAGCGTTCATCGGTTTGCTGCTGGGTCTCAGGAGACATCTGGCACTAAGGTTGCTTGCTGAGCTTCGGAAAGACGTGCTTTGTTCACTTTGCCACGCGACGAACGCCCATGAAGCGGCGATTGTAGTAAGTCTCGGTGGAACTGCTGATGGTCACACCCTCTTTGCTGCTGGCGTGGATGAAGGTGAAACTATTGCTGAGGGGGTCGTAGTCCACAACGATGCCCACATGACCCACCCGACGGCTGCCGGCCCCGGGACTGGAGAAGAAGACGAGGTCACCACGCTGCATCTCCCAACGCTTGATGGGGATGTTGCGTGCGTACTGGTCGCGCGAGGAATTGCCGATGCTGATGTTGCTCTTGCCAAACACGTAGCTGGTAAAGCCCGAACAGTCGAAGGCGTTCGGTCCCTTGCTGCCGCTACGGTAGCGCTTACCTATCAGCGAGGTAGCCTGGTTCATAATATCGTTGGAGAGGGCGAAACTGGTGGCGGTGCTGTCGTTGGTCGCATACAGGAAATCGAAATTGTCAATCTCCTCGTAGGCTGCCGCCTCCGCCATCTCTGTGCGGTTCACCTTCTGGGTCTTCTTCCTCTTACCCTTGGCCCATGCGACATCCACCGAGGACAGCAACACGAGCAATGCGCAAAGTATGACTTTCCGTTTCATTCGCTGTTTTCCCTATATCCCAGTAGATTTAGTCGTATTTCAAGATTTGACCCGGCCGTATCTTCGTCCGCTCCGTGATGTGGTTCAGCCTGCAGATGGCACTCACAGAGGTGCCACGCTTGCGTGCAATGGAATAGAGCGACTCACCCCTGGCCACCTTGTGGAAGCGCGTGGTCGAACTGCTTGCCTTGGCCTTGTTGCTATGCTCAACCACATCCATGTCATCATCGTCCACCGCGCTGTTGCCAGCTACACCACGCAGGCGGTTGGCCTCGGCAGACTCGCGCTCATAAGTGCCCTTGCGGAACATATAATAGTCGTCCACCACATCCTGGTTTCTGAAATCGAACATCAGTGCCGGGTTCAGTGCGACACCGCACAGGCGTGTCTCAAAGTGGAGGTGCGACCCAGTGCTGCGTCCAGTGTTGCCACCGAGACCGATGGGGTCTCCTGCGCGTACATCTTGATTTTCTTCCACCAAATGTTTCGACATATGGCCGTAGATGGTTTCCAAACCGTTGTCGTGGCGGATGACCACATACTTGCCGTAGCCGCGCCTTTCATAGCTCACGATGCGCACCTTGCCGCTGAAGGCCGAACGGATGGTGTCGCCAATGTACACCTTGATGTCCAGTCCCTTGTGTTGGCGTCCCCACCGTGCACCAAAGTTGCTGGTGATAACGCGGTTGGTGGTAGGCATACAGAAATGGCGTAGACTGATGCGGAGGGAGTCCGGCAGGTCGGTAGCCCGGTGGGCATAACGGTTGTTCCAGTCCTCGTAAAGGTCGGCGGCTGGTGTATCATAACCCTCGGCCTCGATCAACTGGCGGAGTGCCATGCTGTCAACAGCCTTCATCTTGCGGTCTATGGGAGCCTGACGTGCCAACAAGTCCTGTCCCATCATCGGGAGGGCGCATGCCGTAGCTATGGTCAGAATTGCTATTTTCTTCAGATTCTTAAGAAACATAACGTTCTATTCGGTTCATACTCTCGTTCCGTCCAAAAACAAACAGAACGCTGCAAAGGTACGAAATAATTTCCGAACAGAAAAGGCCATTAACACTCTTTGTGCCTTATTTAACACTTTTCGCGGTCTATTTGTTTTTTTTAGTGCTTTTTCGTAACCTTAGAGGAAATCACTCACCCACACGATTCAACATCGAGCCAGATTATGTAAGTTTCACTCGGAGCACCCAAGGGGTACCCTCGTATCAGTCGGCGCTTTCCCAAGGACTTGTCCCAACAGAGGTTCGATACATGCACAATAGATGTGCGATAGTTGTCCAGTCGTCATCGAACAAATATCGAACAAATAGCGGACAAGTATCGAACAAGTACTGGACAACGGTGGGTGCTGCTCGCTGGGAACAGCGATGCTAATAGCTGCCTACAGTATGGCACTGAGTACGTAAAAGTTGGATATGACAGGACAAAACGGGATATGACTTTTCCTGATTTCACTAGACACTTTTTCTCTTTATTAGCTGAAACAGTAGACACTTCATGTGGAGGCGGACTGAATCCATAGACAGGCTTAGTCCTTTAGGCAAGTTACGGGGACAACCCACACACCGTCTTCCCGTTGGTAGGCGTATGCGCCGATGCCCACAAGTACCATCATGAATGATGGTGCCTTCATTCTGGTGGTGTCTATCTTGGAGGCGAGCTCCTTGAGCGAAGAAGCGCCTTCTTCAATCCAATTATCTCCACCCAGTTTGATTTCCACAAGTCCGTAATCTCCGTTGCGGAGGTGTACTACGGCATCACATTCCAGACCGTTTTTGTCACGGTAGTGGTATACTGTTCCTCCGAGTGCATCCGCATAAACACGCAAGTCTCTTACGCACAAGGTCTCAAACAACAAGCCGAAAGTCTCCAGGTCGTTAACAAGTCCCTTTGGGCCAACGCCTAAGGCGGCCACAGCGATGGACGGGTCAACAAAATATCGGGTAAAGGCTGTCCGAATGGCTGTTTTTGATCGCAGATTCGGATTCCATGCAGGCATATCCTCTATGACGAAGATTTTCTCCAATGCCTTGATGTATGAGCCTATCGTATCGTCGTCCACACGCATGGCATCATTGGCCTTTACATCCTCCTTTATCTTGCTGATGGAAGTCTGCGAACCTTGGAAACGGGCATACGAGCGCATCAGCCGTTTGGTGCGTTCGGCATCTCTGGAAATGTCGTCAACCCTGGATATGTCGGTGTTTACAACGGCATCATAGTAGTCAAAGGCACGTTCCAAGGCAATATTTTTGTTTTGCTGTGTTGCCTTAGGCCATCCCCCTCTACATACGAGATAGGCAAGGTCGTCAATGCTTTTTTCTTCGCACAGGGTCACCGATGCCTTCCCTGCAAACAGGTCGTTGAGACTGACAGTGCCCTGCGAATCGCCCGACTCCCAAAGGCTCATCGGGCGCATCTTGATTCTGGCAAAGCGTCCCGTTCCACTATGCCATATCTCGTCCGTCCTGGTGGGTACGGCAGAACCCGTCAGGATAAACTGTCCCTCGTCATCCCGATGGTCTACTTCAAACCTGATGGTGTCCCAAAGACTGGGAGTCAACTGCCATTCGTCTATGAGCCTCGGAGTGTCTCCTTCCAACAGGCTCTGCGGACTCATCTTGGCCAGTTGCATATACATACCACTCTTCTTGGGGTCGTTCATGTAGACGATGCTCTTGGCTTTCATCTCTGCAGTTGTCGTTTTTCCGCACCATTTTGGTCCCTCTATGAGCACAGCTCCAATGCCCTTCAACTTCCTTTCGAGGATGTAGTCAACGATCCTTTTTCTGTATTGCTTCATACCCTTTTCTTGTTTTGACGGCAAAAGTAATACAAATATCTGAAACTCACAAACTTTTTAATGCCTTTTAACGCACAATTCGGTAATTTGGCCGAGTTTCATTCGGTAATTTGGCCGAGTTTCGTTCGGTAATTTGGCCGAGTTTCGTTCGGTAATTTGGCCGTATTTCGTTCGGCAATTTGGCCATCCGGTGACTATGAGATGGAAGACCAGTTGATGTTGGTCTTCCGCAACTGGAGGAGGCGTTCCCAGAGTAGGCGGTAGCGTTCCGACTGGCACTGCGGGTCGCTGTCGATGATGCGCTGTGCTTCGTCGCGCGCCAGCTGCACCAGTTGCCCGTCTCGTGCGATGTCTGCGATCTTTAGGTCGAAGGCCATGCCACTCTGTTGCGTGCCCTCCAGGTCGCCCGGGCCGCGCAGTTTCAGGTCAGCCTCAGCAATGCGGAATCCGTCGTTCGTCTCGCACATGATGTCGATGCGCTTGCGCGTCTCCTCGCCCAGCTTCAGTCCCGTCACGAGGATGCAGTAGCTCTGCTTGGCGCCGCGCCCCACGCGGCCACGCAACTGGTGCAGCTGGCTGAGTCCGAAGCGCTGGGCCTCCATGATGACCATAACAGAGGCGTTGGGCACGTTGACGCCCACCTCGATGACGGTGGTGGCCACGAGCATCTGCGTCTCGCCGCGCGCAAAGCGCTGCATCTCCTCGTCCTTGTCCTTCGCCTTCATCCGGCCGTGCACCTTGCTCAACCGGTACTCGGGGAAGACGCGGCACAGCGTCTCGTAGCCGTCTTCGAGGTTTTTCAGGTCGATGCGCTCACTTTCCTCAATCAGCGGGAACACCACATAGACCTGCCGTCCCTGCTGCATCTGCTTGCGCAGGCCATCGTAGAGCGAGGGGATACGGCTGTCGAAGGCATGGGTGGTGACCACAGGCTTGCGTCCGGGCGGCAGCTCGTCGATGACGCTGACGTCGAGGTCGCCGTAAAGGGTCATGGCGAGGGTGCGCGGAATGGGCGTGGCCGTCATCACCAACACGTGGGGCGGATTGGCACTCTTGTTCCAGAGCTTGGCGCGCTGCGCCACGCCGAAGCGATGCTGCTCGTCGACCACCACCAGTCCCAGCCGCGCAAACTGCACCGTGTCCTCGATGACGGCGTGGGTGCCTACGAGAATCTGCACCGTGCCGTCAGCCAAGGCTTCGAGCACTTCGGTGCGCCGCTTGCCGCGCACGATGCCCGTGAGCAGCTCGACGCGGATGTCCATGCCGTCCAGGAAGTCGCGGATGGTACGCAGGTGTTGCTCGGCCAAAATCTCCGTGGGAGCCATGATACAGGCCTGATAGCCGTTGTCCAGTGCCATCAACATGGCCATCAGTGCCACCAGCGTCTTTCCCGACCCGACATCGCCCTGCAGTAAGCGGTTCATCTGTCGGCCAGAGGCCGTGTCCTTGCGGATTTCGCGGAGCACACGCTTCTGTGCCTCGGTGAGCTGGAAGGGCAGGTGGTGATGGAAGAAGTCGTTAAAGCACGCCCCTATCTGCGAGAACACATAGCCCCGGTATTTGCGGCGGCGGTCGCTGGCGTACCTCAGAATGTTCAGCTGCACATAGAATAACTCCTCGAACTTCAGACGCATCCGTGCGCGCTCCAGTTCCTTGGCGTTGTGCGGATAGTGGATGTGGCGCAGGGCTTCGTCGCGACTGACCAAGTGAAGTGGCCCGGTGATAAAGTCGGGTAAGGTCTCCGAAACGGGCTGTTTGAGCGTCTCCAACAGGGTCTTTGTCAACCGGTCAATGGCACGCGAGTTGAGTCCGCGCTTCTTCATCTTCTCCGTGGTGGAGTAGTAGGGCTGCATGCCCATGTCCGAGAGGCGGATGCTCTCCGCCGCGTCGATGTCGGGATGAACCACCTGGACGCGTCCGTTGTAGACAGTGGGCCGCCCAAACACGATGTAGAGCTGGCCTACCGTATAGCGTTTGAGCACCTCTCTTGCCCCATTGAACCACGTCAGGTCCATCACCCCCGTGCCGTCGGAGAAGTGGGCGACTACGCGCATCTTTCGATGACCCATGTCGAACGTCTCGAAGCTAAGGATGCGTCCGCGCACCTGGATGAACGGCATGTCGCCCGTCAGCTCGTGGACGGTGTAGATGCGGCTGCGGTCGATGTGCTTATAGGGATAATACTGCAACAGATCACCGAAGGTGTTGATGCCCAGTTCGTCGCTGAGCAGTTTCCGGCGGTTGGGCCCGACACCGGGCAGATACTGGATGTCCTGTTGCAGTAGGTCTATCATCGGCAGAGCGTTTCGGCAATAGTCAGGTCGAACGGCGTGGTAATCTTGATGTTCTCGCGGTTGCCCTCCACCATCGTGATGCGGTGGCCATACGCTTCCACCACGGAAGCGTCGTCGGTGAAGTCGGGCGTATAAGGCTGGCGGTTGGCCGCCTTCAGCAGTTGGATGTCGAAGGTCTGCGGTGTCTGCACCAGACGGTAGTCGCCGCGCGGCTTCGTGCCCTCGCTGACGTGGCGCAACGTCTCCACCACGGGAACGACGGGAATCACGGCCTTGGCGATGCGCGCCGTCTCATAGCAGCGGCGGATGACCTCTACGGAAGGGAACGGGCGCACCCCATCGTGCACCCCCACCACGCCCTCGGCATCGTCGGGAATGAGCGACAGACCGTGCTGGACGCTGTGGAAGCGCGTCTCGCCGCCGTCGGCCAGCAGGTAAGGTTCGCGGAACTGGTGCACCTCGCACAACTCGTGCCAGAACGGCTGTTGGTCTTTCGGCAGCACGAGGATGATGCGGAGCGTCTCCAGCGCACTGCGGAAACGCTCGATGGTGCGCATCAGTATGGGGCGACCCGCCACGGACAGAAACTGCTTGGGCACGTCGCCGCCCATGCGCAGCCCCTTGCCGCCCGCCACGATGATGATGTAGTCCGTCATCCGAGGAGGTGTATGTAGCGCATACCCTCGGCAATGGTGTCGGCCACGTCGCGGCTCTGCAGCTGTGCGAGCAGCCGATAGCCCAACGGGAAGGCAGCAGCAGGGCCTTCTCCCGTGGTGATGTTGCCGTCCGTGGTCACGAGGTCGCCGGTGTAGTGTGCGCGGGGCATCTGGTTCTCGAAGCCCGGATAGCAGGTGGCGTTCTTGTCGTCGAGCAGTCCGAGGGGCGCGAGCACGACAGCGGGTGCGGCACAGATGGCGGCCACCGTCTTGTCCGCCTCAGCCTGCCGACGCAGCAGGTCGCAGAGCGGCTTGTGGGCGTAGAGGTTAGTAGCTCCCGGCATTCCACCCGGCAGGAACAGCAGGTCTGCATCGGCGAAGTCGCAGTCGTCGAAGCAGGCGTCCGCGCCGATGGTTACGCCGTGGGCGGAGGTCACCGTGGGTTCTCCCGTGACGCTGACGAGGGTCACGTTAACGCCGCCGCGCCGCCAGATGTCAACGGGGATGAGGGCTTCAATGTCTTCGAAGCCTGTTGCAAGAAATACGTATGCTTTTGCCATAGTCATATAGGTTTTATGGGTTGTGGTTCTTGAAGGTTCAGCGCAGGGCTTCCAAATAGCTCTGGACAGTGGGGCGCAGTCCCATGTAGAGTGCGTCGCAGATGAGAGCATGACCGATGCTCACCTCGTCAGTCCAGGGAATCCGTGTGTGGAAGTAGTGGAGGTTGTCGAGCGAGAGGTCGTGGCCGGCATTGAGTCCCAGTCCCACGCCCCTTGCTTCCTCGGCGGCGGCGACGAAGGGCGCAATGGCCGCTTCGCGGTTGGCCGCATAGCCCGAGGCGTAAGGCTCTGTATAGAGTTCCACGCGGTCAGCGCCGCAAGCCTTTGCGCCCTCCACCATCTTCGGGTCAGCATCAACAAAGATGCTGGTGCGGATGCCCGCCTGCCGGAAGGCGCGGCAGATGTCGGTCAGGAAGGCACGGTTCGCCAGCGTGTCCCAGCCGTGGTTGGAGGTCAGCTGGTCGTGGCCGTCGGGCACGAGTGTCACTTGGTTGGGCACAACCTCCAGCACCAGTTGCACGAACGAGTCGATGGGGTTTCCTTCGATGTTGAACTCCGTGGTGACGATGGGGCGCAGGTCGCGCACGTCCTGATAGCGGATGTGTCGCTCGTCGGGGCGCGGATGGACAGTAATGCCCTCACCGCCAAACATTTCGATGTTGCGCGCAGCCTCAATAATGTCGGGATTGTTGCCGCCCCGGGCATTGCGCAGCGTGGCCACCTTGTTGATGTTTACACTCAGTTTTGTCATCTTCTTATGAATTTTGTCTTTCAAAATGGTGTCGTTTCACGAAAAAACACTAATTTTGCGGTGCATTTCCAGCGCAAAGGTAGCAAAACTTTGTGAATTAACGCCTAATAATGGAGAAATTTTTATGACTTCAAGAAAACTGCGGTTCGCCATCGTCGGCAACACCTTCCAAGCCAAGAAGTCGGCATCCATCCAGAAGATGCTGTCGTGTCTGGCACTGCATCAGGCCGAAGTGTGCATCGAGCGCGACTTCTACCGCTTCCTCGTGCAGGGGCAACACCTGCCGCTCGGTGCTGCGGAGGTGTTCGACGGCACGGACTTCGACGCGGACTTCATGGTGTCGATGGGCGGCGACGGCACGTTTCTGAAAACAGCCTCCATGGTGGGCGCAAAGGGCATTCCCATCCTCGGCATCAACACGGGACGGCTGGGCTTTCTGGCCGACGTCAATCCGCCAGAGATAGAAACCATCATTCAGGCCCTCTACGAGGGCGACTATGCCGTGGAGACGCGCGCCGTATTACAAGTGGAGACCGACGGCACAGGGCTGAAAGGCTGTCCCTTCGCCCTCAACGACGTGGCCATCCTGAAGCGCGACGTGGCCGCCATGATTAGCGTGCGCACCACCATCAACGGCGACTACCTGACCACCTACCAGGCCGACGGTCTCGTGGTCAGCACACCCACGGGAAGCACCGCCTATTCGCTCTCCAACGGCGGCCCCATCATCGTGCCTGGCTCCCACGTGTTCTCCATCACTCCCGTGGCCGCTCATTCGCTCAACGTGCGCCCCATCGTGCTGCCCGAGGACAGCGAGATTACGCTCACCGTGGAGAGCCGTTCGCACAACTTCCTCGTGGCCCTCGACGGACGCTCGGAAAACCTGCCCGATTCCACGCGGCTCACGCTGCGCAAAGCACCCTACCACGTCAAGGTGGTGAAGCGCACCGAGCAAAAATACTTTTACACCCTGCGCAACAAGATGATGTGGGGCGCAGACCAGCGTAGCTGAGCGCGAAAAACTCCCTGACTGGGAAAATAAAACTTCCTGCCCAGCGGGAAAAATTTCTCTGGGCAGAGAAAAAATATTCGCTGCCCTGCAACTTTTCTTCCCTTCGACAAGTCTAACAGATAACATCAACAAAAAAAACAATACACAAACCACGATGATTCACCTCAAGGACATCCACAAAACTTATCAGGGCGCACAGCCGCTCCACGTGCTCAAGGGCATCAACCTCGACATCCGGCGCGGCGAGTTCGTCTCCATCATGGGTGCGTCCGGCTCCGGCAAGTCGACGCTGCTCAACATCCTCGGCATCCTCGACAACTACGACTCGGGCGAATACCAGCTCAACGGCGTGCCCATTTGGAACCTCAGCGAGACGCGCGCCGCCGAATACCGCAACCGGATGATTGGCTTCATCTTCCAGTCGTTCAACCTCATCCCGTTCAAGACGGCTGTCGAGAACGTGGAGCTGCCACTCTTCTACCAGGGCGTGGGGCGGCGCAAGCGCCACCAGCTGGCCATGGACTATCTGGATCGTCTCGGCCTCGCCCCTTGGGCCAGCCACTACCCCAACGAGATGTCGGGCGGACAGAAGCAGCGCGTGGCCATTGCCCGCGCACTCATCACTAAGCCGCAGATTATCCTGGCCGACGAACCCACTGGCGCACTGGACTCCAAGACCAGCGTCGAGGTGATGAACCTGCTGAAGGAGTTGCACGAGAAGGAGCAGATGACCATCGTCGTGGTGACCCACGAAAGCGGCGTGGCCAACGAGACGGAGAAGGTCATCCACATCAAGGACGGCCTCATCGGTAGCATCGAGGCAAACGCCGACCACCACCTGGTTTCCAAGGACTACGTAAAATAACAGGCTCATGCGCGAACTTATCAAGGAAATATGGAGCACCTCGCAGCGCAACAAGCTGCGCACGTCGCTCACGGGGTTTGCCGTGGCCTGGGGCATCTTCATGCTCATCTTCCTGCTGGGAGCAGGCAACGGCATCCTCAACGCGCTGACGCAACAGTCCAACCGCTATCTGGCCAACTCCATCATGATCTATGGCGGCACGACCTCCCAGGCCTACCGGGGACTGGACAAGGGGCGCGACATCACGCTCAACGAGCGCGACATGCAACTCACCAAGCTCCTGCACGGTGACCACGTGGACGAGGTGGAAGGCTCACTCTACCAGGGTCCCGTGGACATCAGTCGCGGCAAGGACTACGTGACCTCGCAGACACTGTCGGGTGTCTATCCCGTCCACCCACGCATCGAGAAGCTGGAAATCGTGGAAGGCCGTTTCATCAACGACATCGACATGAAAGAGCGGCGCAAGGTGGCCGTGCTCAGCCAGACGCAGGCCAAGGAGCTGATGCCCCGCGACTACCGCGCGCTGACGGGCAAGACCGTAACGGTGCAGGACATGGCCTTCCGCGTGGTCGGCATCTATAAGGACGACGCGTCCAGCTGGAACAGCGAAGCGTTCATCCCCTACACCACGCTGCAGACCATCTATGCCACGGGCGACAAGGTCGGCGACATCCTGTTCACCATCAAGGGGCTGGAGACCGAGGCCGCCAACGAGGCTTTCGAGACTGCCTACCGCACCACCATCAACGCCAACCACCAGGCGGCTCCCGACGACGACAGAGCCATCTGGATATGGAACCGCTTCACAAGCAACATTCAGATGCACAAAGGCATTGCCATCGTCCACACCGCCCTCTGGATTGTTGGACTCTTCACGCTGCTCAGCGGCATCGTGGGTGTGAGCAACATCATGCTCATCACGGTGAAGGAGCGCACACGCGAGTTTGGCATCCGCAAGGCCATCGGTGCCAAGCCCTTCGCCATCCTGAAACTCATCATCGCCGAGAGCGTCATCATCACCTCCATGTTCGGCTACATCGGCATGGTGCTCGGTGTGGTGGCCAACGAAATCATGGACGCCACCATCGGCAGCGCCGTCATGGACACGGGAATGAACAAAATGACCATATTCGTCAACCCCACCGTCGGGCTGGATGTCTGCATCGGAGCCACCGCTGTCCTCATCATCGCCGGCACCGTGGCCGGGCTGATTCCTGCCATCAAGGCCGCCCGGATACGTCCCATCGAAGCCTTGAGGGCAGAATAAACATCCGTAAACACAAGAAACACTATGAGACTGGACATTGATACTTACCGGGAAATTCTCGACACCATCACGCGGAACAAGAGCCGCAGCTTCCTCACGGGGTTCGGCGTGTTCTGGGGCGTGTTCATGCTCGTCGCCCTCATCGGCGGCGGACAGGGGCTACAGGAGAAACTGCAAAACAACTTCGCGGGCTTCGCCAGCAATACGGCACTCATCTGGAACGGCCAAACCACGAAGCCCTACAAGGGTTTCAACAAGGGACGCGCGTGGAGCATGACGATGAAGGACGTGGAGCGCATCCGCCGACAAGTGCCCGAGCTGGACGTGGTGACGCCGCTGATTACCTGCAACAACAGGAAGATGGTCGTCCACGGCGACAAGTCCTTCCGCAGCTCGGTGGAGGGCGTGACGCCCGACTACGCGCAGGTCATGATTCCGCAGATGTACTACGGCCGCTTCATCAACAGCGTCGACGTGCAGCAGCAACGCAAGGTGTGCGTCCTCGGAAAGCGCATCTACAAGAACCTCTTCCCCAAGGGCGGCGACCCCTGCGGCCAGACCGTGCGCGTGGACTCCACCTACTACCGCGTAGTGGGCGTGGACTACCGTTCGGGCGACGCCATCAACATCAACGGTAAGCGCGACGAGACCATCTCCCTGCCGCAGTCCGTGTTGCAGGCAGTCTACAACCGGGGCGAGGAGGTGGACCTAATTGCCGTGACGGCAAAGCCCGGCGTGGTGATGAGCAGTCTGACCGACCACATCCGCGCCGTGATCAGTCATGCGCACACCATCGCCCCCAACGACGAGCGCGCCGTGACCGTGTTCAATACGGAACTGACCTTCGCCATCGTGGACAACCTCTTCAAGGGGGTCAACATCCTCATCTGGATGGTGGGCATCGGGACTCTGCTGGCTGGAGCCATCGGCGTGTCGAACATCATGATGGTGACGGTGAAGGAGCGCACCACCGAAATCGGCATCCGCCGCGCTATCGGAGCTACACCGAGAGCCATTCTCTCGCAGATTATCGCGGAGAGCATCGTGCTGACGCTGGTAGCCGGAATGAGCGGCATCCTCTGCGGCGTAGCCATCCTGCAGATGCTGGAGCTGATGAACACGGAGGACGGCATTCTCACCGCCCACTTCCAAATCAACTTCTGGACGGCACTGCTCGCTGCCGCCATGGTCTGCCTGCTGGGCGGACTGGCCGGAATGGCTCCTGCCTGGCGCGCCATGAGCATCAAGCCTGTCGACGCCATGAGAGACGAATGACACGCGTGTATCCTTATTATTTATAACTGGAAAGCAAAAACAAAAAACGATATGAAAAAGTATTCCAAATTGATTATTGCGGCCATCGTCGCCCTGGTGTTCATCGGAACGTTCGTGTTCCTCTACCAGAAGTCACTGCCGCAGGAGATTCAGTACAGCGAGTTGAAACCCGAGGTGAAGGACATCGTGCAGTCCACCATCATCACCGGCAAGATTGAGCCGCGCAACGAGGTGAACATCAAGCCGCAGATCAGCGGCATCATCAGCGAGCTGTGCAAGGAGGCCGGAGACTATGTGCAGGCCGGCGAGGTCATCGCCAAAGTGAAGGTCATTCCCGACATGGCGCAACTCAGCTCAGCGGAGAGCCGCGTGCGCCTGGCCACGCTCAACCTGCGCCAGGCCGAGGTGGACCACGAGCGCGAGAAGAACCTCTACGACCAGAAGCTCGTGTCGGCCGACGAATACGACAAGGTGCGGCAGCAGATGCGGCAGGCAGCGGAGGAGGTGAAAGCAGCGCAGGACGCACTGGAAGTGGTGCGCGACGGCGTTTCGAAGTCCAACGCCAACGCCTCGTCGACACTGGTGCGCTCCACTGTCAGCGGCGTCATCCTCGACATTCCCGTGAAGGTCGGCAACTCCGTCATCCTCAGCAACACGTTCAACGACGGTACGACCATCGCCTCCGTGGCCAATATGAACGACCTCATCTTCCGCGGCAACATCGACGAGACGGAGGTGGGCCGCCTTGTGACGGGCATGGCCATGAAGATTACCGTTGGAGCAATACAGGACATGAAGCTGGACGCCAATCTGGAATACATCTCACCGAAGGCCACGGCGAACAACGGGGCCAACCAGTTTGAGGTGAAGGCCGCCATCCAGACTGTGGAGGGCGGAAAGGTGCGCTCGGGCTATAGTGCCAACGCCGAGATCGTGCTGGCCAAGGCCGCGAAGGTGATTGCCATACCGGAGAGTGCCGTCGAGTTCAAGGGCGACTCTGCCTTCGTCTATCTCGTTCAGGGCAGCGGCGAGGAGAAGAGCTACCGCCGCCAGGCCATCGTGACGGGACTGAGCGACGGTGTGGACATCGAGGTAAAGAAGGGGCTGAGCGTGAAGGACAAGGTGCGCGGCCCGCAGATTATTGCCGATAACAACGAAGAATAACCGGAAAGGAGGAAAAGCATGAAACACTCTATTACTCTGCGCACGGGACTGGCTCTCTCCGTCCTGTTGCTCTCCACATCCATGGCCACAGCACAGGGCAGTGCCCCGCGACAGTGGTCGCTCCGCGAATGTGCGGAATACGCCGTCAGCCACAACATCAGCATCCGCCAGCAAGACCTCCAGCGGCAGCAACAGGAGGTGCAGCTCAACACGGCGCGCAACAGCCGCCTGCCCGACCTCAACGCCTCCGCCAGCGAGTCGTTCTCGTTCGGCCGCGGACTGACGATGGAGAACACCTACGCCAACCGCAACACCGCCAGCACCTCGTTCGGACTGAGCACCTCCGTGCCGCTGTTCACGGGCTTCGAGATTCCCAACACCGTGCGCCTGCGCCAGCTCAACCTTGAGGCGGCGACGCAGGACTTGGAGAAGGCACGGAACGACGTGCGCATGCAGGTGGCGCAAGCCTACGTGCAGATTCTCTACGATAAGGAGATGGGCGACGTGGCGCGTCGGCAGGTGGGCATCGACTCTCTGCAGGTGGAGCGGCTGAAGGCCTTCGTGGCCGACGGAAAAGCCAGTGCGGCGGAGCTGTCGCAGCAGCAGGCCACCCTCGGCCAGTCGCTGCTGACGGCGACGCAGGCCGACAACAATACGCGCTTGGCGTTGCTCGACCTCTCGCAACTGTTGGAACTGGACACACCCGAGGGCTTCGACATCGTGCGTCCGGAGACGGACGGACTGCTGGACGTGCCCGCCAACCCCGACGTGGTCTTTGCCGAGGCACTGACCCTCAAACCCGAGGTGCAGGCCGAACAGCTGCGGCTCGACGCCACGGCACACAGCATCCGCATCGCACAGGCAGGCTATTACCCCACCCTGTCGCTCAGCGGCGGACTGCAGAGCAACTACTACCGCACCAGCGGCATCGCCGCCGAGGGCTTCGGCAAGCAGCTGAAGAACAACTTCGCGCAGTACATCGGCATCAACCTCAACATCCCCATCTTCAACCGCTTCAGCACGCGCAACGGTGTGCGCTCGGCACAGTTGGAGCGCGACAATCAGCGGCTGCAACTGGAGAGCGTGAAGAAACGGCTCTACAAGGAAATCCAGCAGGTCTACTACAATGCTGTGGCGGCGCAGCGCAAATACGAGAGCAGTCTGCTGGCGCGCACCTCCAGCCAGGATGCCTTCACGCTGACGCAGGCCAAATACGAGAACGGGAAGGCCACCGTCACCGAGTTCAACGAGGCCAAGAACCAGTTTCTCAAGGCCGAGAGCGACCTCGTGCAGGCACGCTACGAACACCTGTACCAGACCACCCTGCTCGACTTCTACCGCGGAAAAACCCTGCAGTGGCCCAATCCTTGAGCACTGCAGGGGCTTACAGCTCTGCGAGCGCTTTGGCCGTCACCAGTCGGCTTCGAGCCGACATGGTGACAGCGACAAGGCAAAATACTACTAGTGTCTATTCCAAAGATTTTTTCAGCTTCATAGAAATAATGGTGTAAATGTTTGGCAGTTACAACAACAAATCGTAACTTTGCGGACGAATCAAACGATAATTAAGGAGACGGAAAAAATGGAAGAACTAAGAGATAGGTATATACGCTTTGACTGGGCTATTAAACGCCTGTTGCGACAAAAGGCCAACTTCGGTGTCCTCGAAGGGTTTCTCACCGTATTCATAGGTGAACCTATCAAAATCGTTGAGATCCTGGAAAGTGAAGGCAACCAACAGGCAGAAGACGACAAGTTCAACCGGGTAGACATCAAGGCTAAAAACAGCAAGGGCGATATTATTATCGTAGAAATTCAGAATACGAGCGAATTGTATTATCTGGAACGTGTACTCTATGGTGTGGCAAAGGCCATTACCGAGCACATCAATCTCGGGGATACGTACAAGGAAGTGAAGAAAGTTTATTCCATCAGCATTCTCTACTTTGACTTGGGCAAGGGTTCTGACTACATTTACGTGGGTCAGAATAATTTTGTAGGCTTGCATACGAAAGACAACCTCATCATCAGCACCAAGGAGAAGGAAACGATCGTCAGAAAGTCTCCCTCCGAAATCTTCCCAACCTATATGTTGGTAAGGGTGAATGAGTTTAACAAAGTCGCCAAGTCTCCCATAGAGGAATGGGTGAGTTATCTAAAGAATGGCATTATCAAGCCAGACGCGACTGCTCCGGGATTGCAGGAGGCACGCGAGAAGTTGAAGTACTATTCCATGTCCAATGCAGAGCGCTATGCTTATGATGAGCATGTCAATGCCATCATGATTCAGAATGATGTTTTAGGTAATGCCAAGTTGGAAGGACGTGCAGAAGGGCGTGCAGAAGGACGTACGGAAGAAAGGATAGAAAACGCAAAACGTTTCCTTGCAATGGGGCTCTCTCCACAACAAGTTGCAGAGGGCACAATGTTACCCTTAGAAGATGTTGAAAAATTGGTAAAATCAGACAAGAGATAAACCTTTAGGCTTCGACTGTCGTCACTGAAAATATGAAGTCCCTAAGACTCTTCCTGCTTCTATTGTTCCTTTCCCTTGGCTGGATGGATGCCTATGGAAGCTATACGTTTCGGCTGATTGACACCGCCAACGGATTGCCGGACAACGAGGTGAGGGCTTTCTTCACGCTCCCTGACGGCCGCTGGGGCGTTCGCTCCACCACCGGGCTGTCGCTCTACGACGGCTGCGGCATCCGCACCTTCCCTTCGACGGGCGACGATGCCTGGCGGATGAATTATGTCAGCTCGCTGCCCTACGTCTATGTCGACGCCCGGCAGCGGGTGTGGGTCAAAGAACCGGGGAGGCTTTTTGTCTTTGACACCACCACAGAAACCTATCTGCGCGACTTCCCGACGCTGCTGTCCGACATGGGCATCGGAGAGACGGTCTGCGATTTCTACGTCGACGATGCCAAGGACTACTGAGTCGTCACGGCCAGCGGCCGCCTGCTGCTGTCGCATGACGGGAAGAGCACGCCCATGAAGGTGAAGGCCGATGGCGTGAGAGACATTTGCAGGGTCGGCAACCAGGCGTGGCTGGTGTATGGCGACGGACGGTTGACGCTGCTGGACATCAAGGTCAACCGGGTGCTCGCCACGCAGACGCTGTGGCAGGGCAAGGTGCTTGACCGCGACTTTGTGCGCTTGACCAGGTATGACAACCACCTGTGGGCGATGTGGAACCACGGCGTGGCCTACTGCCGCCTTCCCAGCACGCAATGGAAGCAACTTTACCATGCGCCCCACAGCACACTGGTCGCCATCTGTGCCGATGCCGGCGGGAAGGCGTTCGTCGGTGTCCGTCACGGCGGACTGCTGACACTGGACTGCCAAGGCAACCACTGGATACAGGCCGTCTTCCCGACCATATCGGGCGATCGACTGGTGGACGATGTCCAGACAATGTCCACCGTCAACAGCACACTGGTGTTGGGGCTTTATGCCAAGGGACTGTGTCTGTACAATGCCAGTATGGAAACCTTCCCGTTCGTTTCGTTCAGCGATTACCACTTTACAGGCACCGGCAACTACCAAATGGCGGACGGTGCGAATGGAACGTGCCTGATAGTCTGTTCCAACGGGATGTGGCAGTTCGACTCTGCGAACCGATCGCTGACCGCATACACGGCACTGGCCATGGGCAAGGATTTCATCCGCAGCTTCCGGGACAGCCGGGGGCGAGTGTGGACAGGCACTTTCCGGCAGGGAATGTACTGCGTCGGACTGCACGGCGACGTTACGCATTACCAGCAAGGCGAGGCAGCTGCCCAGGATGTGAACTACGACATTGTGCGCAGCTTTGCCGAAGACGCAGGGGGGGGGGCGCATCTGGGTGAGCTATCACGGAGGCATCGGCCGCGTGGACGAACAAAGGCGGTGCATCGTGCCCGTCCGCCACAAGCGACTGGAGGGTGTCACGAACATCAACGTGATTGCCTTCGACCGTCAGCAGAACCTGTGGCTCGCCACCAATGATGGTCTGTTCCGCTATTCGTCCACAGGCAACCGGGTGCTGGCGGCCAACGACCTTGTCAAGGATAAGGAGACGGCGGAACAGCTGCGCGGCCTCTGCCGCATGGTCTATGTAGACTCCCGCAACCTCGTATGGGTGGGAACGTTCAACGGATTATATGTCATTGACGCGCAAAGCGGAGCATCCCGTTTCTACGGCAAACCGCAGGGCATGCCGAACGAGATGATACAGGGCATCATCGAAGACCGGCTGGGCAACGTATGGGTGACGACGGCCAACGGCCTCTGTCAGTTTCAGCATCATCGCGGCGCATTCCAGTTGACCGTGTTCGACGCACAGAACAAGTTGGGCGACTCTAAGTTCCTGCCGATGGCAGTGGCACACGGGGCCGACGGGCGACTGCTGTTCGGCTGTGCCGACGGCTTCTACATCGTCGACCCGGTACTGCACGGCATTTCGCCTTACAAAGGCCATCCGATACTGACCGCCCTCGTGGTCAACAACCAGCCTATCGTGGCCGGAAAGGAGTATAATGGCAGGATACTGCTTCCGATGGCACTGACCGCCACGCGGAAGATCGTGCTGAAACACGACGAGAACTTTCTGTCGTTCCGCTTCTCAGGTCTGAATTTCGACATGCCCCACCACACCTATTATAAATATCGGCTCAAGGGTGTGGACGAACAATGGATAGAGACCAGTCCGCAGGACGGCGTGGGCAGTGCCAACTACACCAGCCTTGCTCCAGGCAACTACGAGCTGGAAGTCTTCTCGGCCGGGTTCAACAAGGTGTGGAGCAAGCAGTCCGCCAAGCTAGAGATTGTCGTCGAGCCGCCACTTTGGGCTACATGGTGGGCCAAGACGCTCTACCTGTTGCTCTGCGTCGCCGCCATCGTGGCCGTTTTCCGATGGAAGACGGAGCAGAACCGCAAGCGGCTGGAGAACGAGAAATACAAGGAACTGGAGGAGATGAAATACCGCTTCTTCACCAACATCAGCCACGAGTTCCGCACGTTGCTGACGCTCATCATCACGCCCATCGGAATCCTGCTACGGCGCGCCACCGACGACGAGACGCGCCAGCAGTTGGGCGACGTGAGCAAGAGTGCGGGCGACCTGCTGCAGTTGGTGAACCAGTTGCTCGACTTCCGCAAGATGGAGATGAACGGCGAGCGGCTGAACCTGACGAGCGGCAATCTGAACGAGTTCGTCCAGTACACCGCCATGAAGTTCACGCCGCTGTCAGAACAGAAAGCCATCGCCCTGTCCTTTGAAGACCGGACGGGGGGCCTGTTCATGTACTTCGACCGCGACAAGGTGGGGAAGATGCTGACCAACCTCCTCTCCAACGCCTTCAAGTTCACGAAAGCCGACGGGCAGGTGCGCGTCACACTGGAGAAACATCTGGCGGACAACCGCCGCTACGCTTGCATCACGGTGAAAGACACGGGCTGCGGCATCGCCCCCGGAGAGCAAAGTCACGTGTTTGAGCGGTTCTACCGCGCGGAACAGGATTCGGGGCAACAGCAGGCCGGATCGGGCATCGGACTGAATATGGTGCAGGAGTATGTCAAACTGCATGGAGGTACGATTGCACTGGAGAGCGAGCCAGGGAAAGGTTCACGCTTCATTGTGAATATTCCCACCGACTTGAAGCCGGAAACGCAACCGTTGCAGGAAGAAATCACCGAGAAAAACGAAACGGCCAGCGTGACGACAGAAGCGCCAGGAAAACGGGAGAAAACCGTCCTCGTTGTAGAGGACAACGACGACTTCCGCCACTTCCTCGTCCGCGAATTAGGGCGTGTATACAGTAAGGTCATCGTAGCCAAGGACGGCATTGAGGGCGCACTGTTGGCGGAAAGCGAGAATCCCGACATCGTGGTGAGCGACGTGATGATGCCGCGCATGAACGGCACAGACCTGTGCCACCGCATCAAGGAGAACCTTGACACCTCCCACATCCCCGTTGTCCTGCTCACGGCGTGGAGCACGGACGAGAGCCAGACGGAGGGCTACAAGGCCGGAGCCGATGCCTACATCGCCAAGCCGTTCGACATGGAGGTGTTGCTGGCGCGCATCGGCAATCTGCTGGAGAAACAGGAGAAACGGCAAAGGGACTTCTCCCACAGCCTCTCGCTTGACCCGAAAACCGTGACTGACTCCACCCCCGACGAGCACTTCCTTCAAGAAATCATTGCCTGCATCGAGAAAAAACTCGACGACTCGGAATACACCATCGACTCGCTTGCTGGCGATGTGGTGATGTCGCGCATGAGCCTCTACCGCAAGATGAAGGCACTGACGGGACAGACACCTGCCGACTTCATCCGAACGGTGCGGCTGAAAACAGCGGCAAGGCTGCTGAAGCAGGGACAGTGCAATGTCTCGGAGGCTTGCTACCGCACCGGCTTCGCCTCACCGCAGAACTTCGCGCGCCATTTCAAGGAGATGTTTGGCGTGCTGCCGTCGCAATATTCATAGATTGGTACGTTTCACACATATCGTTGGTACGTTTGATACATCCGCCTACGCAGAATCCCACTACCTTTGCAGCGGAAACCAAAAAACCTACCAACCGACATGGAACAAGGAAACAACGACCAGCGGCAAATGATTGCCGACTGCTATACGGCATTCTGCCCGGAACTCGTGAACTTCGCTGCTGCCCGACTGGGCAACCGGCAGGAGAGTGAAGACCTCGTGCAGGACGTTTTCGTCAAGATGATGACCTTCGAGGGACTGGTCTGCGAGGCCACCGTCAAGGCATTCGCCTTCACCATCGCCGCCAACAAGGTCAAGGACTGTCTGCGCCACCGCATCTTCCGCCATCAGATGGAGGAAAACCGGAGATATGAGGCAGAGCTGCAGCACAGTCCTGCAGATCGCACGGCGGAATACCACGACGCGCTGCGACTTGTCAACGAGTACATCGCGCGCCTCTCTCCCACCTGCGGCAAGGTGTATCGCATGAGTCTCTTCGGCGGCATGACGGCCGGTGACATCGCCGAGGAACTACAAGTATCAAAGCGCACCATAGAGTCACAGCTCCTCTCCTCGCGCAAACAACTGCGGGCAATGCTGAGGAAGGCCATGTAACCATCGCATCCGTTCGGGAAACGGACTATGGAACAGAAAAAGACCTTTTCTTTTTGTATTTCTCTCACTTATTCGTACCTTTGTCAGCAGAAAACCTCAATACGAAAATGACATGACGATTCTAAAACACCTACCACTCTTCCTGTTTCTCTTGTCCTCACACACAGCGATGGCCGGCAACACAGGCCGGCAACAACTGCCCATGCGGCTCGTCTACGACCGGCAGGCACGCTATTTCGAGGAGTCGCTGCCCATCGGCAACGGCAAGATGGGGGCACTGGTGTATGGGGGCGCAGACGACTGCCTCATCTATCTGAACGACATCACGCTGTGGACGGGAAAGCCCGTGGACCCGGACGAGGGAAAGGGGGCTGCGAAATGGATTCCCGAGATTCGAAAGGCGCTCTTTGCCGAGGACTATCCGCGCGCCGACAGCCTGCAACTCCACGTGGAGGGGCACAACTCTGAGTACTATCAGCCTTTGGCCACCATCCATCTCTACGACTGGAACCAAGGGAAGGTGAAGAACTACTGGCGCTGTCTCGACATCGACCGGGCAGTAGTCTCCGACCGCTTCGAACGCAACGGCGTGACCTTCACACGCGAATACATTGCCTCGCACCCCGACCGCACCATCGCCATACGCCTCACGGCCAGCAAACCGGGCGCACTCAACTGCCGACTGGCCATCGGGGCGCAAGTGCCCCACCAAGTGAAGGCCAGCAGCAACGGCCAGCTCACGCTGACGGGACACGCCACGGGCGACGCTGCGGAGAGCATCCACTTCTGCACCATCGTGCGACTGGGCGAGACGGACGGCACAACGACGGCAGACAGCGAGGGACTGACACTGCGCCACGCCACTACGGCCACCGTCTACATTGTCAACGCCACCAGCTTCAACGGTCCACACAACCATCCCGTCACGGACGGAGCTCCCTATCTGGAACAGGCGGCTGACGATGTCTGGCACACGGTCAACACGACCTTCGCCGAGGTGCAACAGCGACACATCAGCGACTATCGGGAGTTCTACGACCGCGTCAAGCTCCATTTGGGCGGAACAATGCCCGAGGTGACCACCGATAGCCTCCTGCGCCAGCAGGGCAATGCCTATCTCGAAACGCTGTATTTCCAGTACGGACGCTACCTGCTCATCAGCTGCTCGCGGACTCCGGGTGTGCCAGCCAACCTGCAGGGACTGTGGACACCGCACCTCCGCTCGCCGTGGCGCGGAAACTACACGATGAACATCAACCTGGAGGAGAACTACTGGCCCGCCTTCACCACCAACCTGGCGGAGATGGCGCAGCCGCTCGACGCGTTTATCGAAGCACTGGCGCGGAACGGACGGAACACCGCCCAGAACTTCTACGGCATCGGGCAGGGATGGTGCGCCAGCCACAACAGCGACCTGTGGGCGATGACCAACCCCGTGGGAGAGAACCGCGAGAGCCCGATGTGGAGCTGCTGGAACATGGGCGGAGCATGGCTCGTCAACACGATGTGGGAACGATACCTCTTCACACGCGATGAGGACTATCTGCGCCGCGTCGCACTGCCACTGATGCAGGGGGCTGACGACTTCTGCGACGCCTGGCTGACGGAAGATCCCAACCAGCCGGGACAACTCATCACCGCGCCCTCCACCTCGCCGGAGAATGAATACGTGACGGACAAGGGCTACGTGGGCACGACCTGCTACGGTGGCACGGCTGACCTGGCCATCATCCGCGAACTGAAGACCAACTTGATAGAGGCTCTGCGCATCTGCGGCGGAAAGAAGGCCGTAAGGACACGGATGCAGCAACGGCTGAAGCAGTTGCGCCCCTATGCCATAGGGCGCGAAGGCGACCTCAACGAGTGGTACTACGACTGGCAGGACAAAGACCCACGCCACCGGCACCAGTCGCACCTCATCGGCCTCTATCCCGGACAACACTTGCAGGACGCTCACCTGCAGGAAGCCTGCAGACAGACACTCCTGCAGAAGGGAGACGAGAGTACGGGGTGGAGCACAGGATGGCGCATCAACCTCTGGGCGCGCCTCCACGACGGAGAACGGGCCTACCGCGTCTACCAGCAACTGCTCACCGCTGTGCGCCCGGAGAACGACCGCACCTCTACCCTGCCCCACCGCGGAGGCACCTACCCCAACCTGTTCGACGCGCATCCGCCCTTCCAGATTGACGGCAATTTCGGAGGCACGGCAGGCGTGGCGGAGATGCTCATGCAGAGCCGCTACGAGGGCGGAAAGGCCACCATCGAACTGCTGCCGGCTCTGCCTGCGGCATGGAGCGACGGATCGGTGAGCGGCCTCTGTGCACGCGGCGGCTACGAGGTGGCCATGGAGTGGCACGATGGCCGGCTGACCAAGACCACCGTCAAGGCGAAGGCTTCGGGCACCGTGGAGCTACGCTACGCCCACCGCACCATCCGCCTGCAACTCAAAGCTGGCGCAACAAAGACGCTGACGCTGCAGTGACGACGGGTGCTTCCAACGAAGATTTTTAAGTATTCTGCATGCGCCATCCGTATTATAAACAAAACGCGAAATAATGGTAAAAAGAATGTTTATACGGATGGAGCTGATGCTCTCCTTATGGATTATGTCGGCGGCAACCGTCTGCGCACAGCAGACGGTGCAGTCGCCCGACGGCAAATACCAGTTTGTCTTCGAACAGCAGGACGGACGGATGGTCTACCGCCTCGACTATGCAGACCGCCAAGCGGTGGTGAAGGGCGAACTGGGTGTGGATGTGGACAACGCGCTGGTGGAAGCCGCCATGGGCATTCCTGAAGACACCGGACAGGTGTGGACGGAGGGCATGGTGCTGACGGCCACAGAACGCCGCTCCAGCGACGAGACGTGGAAACCGATGTATGGCGAGTATGCCCTGCTGCGAGACCACTACAACGAACTGACCCTACACTTCAAGAAAGGCGGCCACGAGGGAAAGGCCGACGACAACGGCTACGACAAACGCCGGCAGTATCTCTTTGACATCATCGTGAGAGCCTACGACGAGGGCGTAGCTGTGCGCTACCATTTCCCTGAGGCTACCAACGGCCTCTTTCTGAACATCACACGCGACCTGACCAGCTTCGAACTGGCACCGGGAACGGACGCATGGCATTTTGCCTGGGCACAGGCTTCACCGCAGAAGGTGAAGCTGCTGAAGGACGAGAAGGCCTGGGAGAAGGAGACGGAACGCCCGCTGACGCTCCGCCTGCCGGACGGCCTTTACATGGCCATTGGCGAGGCAGCACTCCACGACTTCTCGCGCGGCAAGCTGCGGCTGGAGGCGAACAACAGGCTCCGCATGTCGACGTTCGACACGGCCAGCATCATCACACCCTACAACATGCCGTGGCGCGTGATGATGGTGGGCGAACGCGCCGTCGACCTCATCAACAACAAGCAGCTGTACCTCAACCTCAACGCTCCGTGCCAGATTACTGACACGGCGTGGATAAAACCGGGCAAGGCCTTCCGCGTGTGCCGTCTGGACATGAAAACAGCACTGGAGGCCATCAACTTCTGCGTGGACCGCGGTTTGCAGTACATCGAGCTGGACGCAGGATGGTATGGACCAGAGATGAAGATGTCTTCTTCGGCATTGAAGGTGGCGGAAACCGTGATTTAGATATGCCAAAGCTCTGCCAGTATGCCAAGAGCAAGGGCATCGGCGTTTGGGTGTATGTCAACCAGCGCGCCCTCTCGCGACAACTGGACCAGTTGCTGCCGCTCTACCAGCAGTGGGGCATCAGTGGCATCAAGTTCGGCTTCGTGCAGGTGGGTTCCCAGCAGTGGACCACGTGGCTCCACGAGGCCGTCCGTAAGTGTGCCGACCACCACATCATGGTGGACATCCACGACGAATACCGTCCTACGGGCTGGAGCCGCACCTACCCCAACCTCCTGACGCAAGAGGGCATCGGCGGCAACGAGGAGATGCCCGATGCCCAGCACAACACCGTGTTGCCCTTCACGCGCTTCCTCTGCGGCCCTGCGGACTATACACCATGCTATTTCAACAGCAGGGTGAAGAACACCAAGGCCCACCAGCTGGCCATGCCCGTGGTCTACTATAGTCCCCTCACCTTCCTCTTCTGGTACGACCTGCCCGATGTGTATAAAGGTGAGAAAGAACTGGACTTCTGGAAGCACTGCCCCACCGTGTGGGACGAGAGCCTTGCGCTGGAGGGCGAAATCGGCGAGTACATCGTACAGGCGCGCCGCGCGGGCAGCGAGTGGTTTGTGGGCGCGATGAACGGTCTGCAAGCCCGCGACATCACCCTCCACACCGCCGACTTCCTGCCGAAAGGCCAGAAATACCGCGTGGAAATCTACAACGACGACCCTACACTACAGACGCGCACCAAGGTAGCCGCTTCCACCATAACTGTCAAGGACGGAAAGACCATCAGACTACACTTGCAACCGTCGGGCGGTGCCGCCCTGCGCTTCGTGCCGATAATCAGTTCTAAAAATGACACTTGACACCAAAATGACACCCATACCTGTCAATACATTTTTAATCCGAGTACATTCCAGAAGTCTGAGGACAATGCGACATTTTCCAAAGGAATAAGCGTGTCGGGGCGGCTCTTTCACGCCTACACGAGCGACTGGACTTCCTCTGCCGTCAGCCCAGACAGTTCGGCGATGGTCTGGATGTCCATACCGCGCTGCAACATGGCCTTGGCTACGTCCATGCGACCTTCTGCGCGACCTTCTGCGCGACCTTCTGCGCGACCCTTTTCGCGGCCTTCTTTGCGCCCTTCTGCGCGCCCCTTCTTCAACCCCTTTTCCAGTCCTTCCGCGCGACCGGCCTCCAGCCCTTCCTCCAGTCCGTCCTGAAAGCTGTCGTGCTGCAGGGTCTGTTCCACGCGCACGCTGTCCCAGAACTTGTCGTAGGCCTGGAGCTCCGCATCGCTATAGGCCGACTCCTCGACGACCTCGATGGCACGCTTCACCTCGGGGTTCTCCAGCAGTTCCTCGGGAGCCTCGCGCGTGTTCTCGT
>CAVBXH010000002.1:0-56419 GCA_963599475.1 Acutalibacteraceae bacterium
CGACTCAGCAGAGGAAAAGCGAGCTTTTCTCTGCATTCGCTGCTCCAAAATTTGGCATTTCTCTCACTTATTCGTACCTTTGCAGGCAGAAAGGAATACGTTAAAAACAATATTATGGCAAAGAAAGCATTACTGATGATTCTCGACGGATGGGGAATCGGAAAACATGGAAAAGGTGACGTGATTTACAACACGCCGACCCCGTATCTGGACTATCTGACGGCCATTTCGGCTCACTCGCAGCTGGCCGCTTCTGGCGAGGACGTGGGACTGCCCGACGGACAGATGGGCAACTCGGAGGTGGGACACCTCAACATCGGTGCTGGACGCGTGGTCTACCAGGACCTCGTGAAGATCAACCGCGCCTGCAAGGACGGATCCATCGTGGACAACGCCCAGGTGAAGGCCGCCTACACCTACGCCAAGGAAAACGGCAAGAAGCTGCACCTGATGGGACTGACCTCGAACGGCGGCGTGCACTCCAGCCTCGACCACCTGTTCAAGCTCATTGAGGTGGGCAAGACGTACGGACTGAAGAACCAGACCTTCGTGCACTGCTTCATGGACGGCCGCGACACGGACCCGAAGAGCGGTAAAGGATTTATCGAACAGCTCTCCAAGGTGTGCGCCGACAACGATGCCGCTATTGCCGACATCGTGGGACGCTTCTATGCCATGGATCGCGACAAGCGTTGGGAGCGCGTCAAGGAAGCCTACGACCTGATTGTGAAGGGCGAGGGCAAGCAGTCGGCCGACATGGTGGCTGCCATGCAGGAGTCGTACGACGAGGGCGTGACCGACGAGTTCATCAAACCTATCCACAACAGCAGCGTCAACGGCGTGATTGAGGAGGGCGACGTAGTCATCTTCATCAACTTCCGCAACGACCGCGCCAAGGAGCTGACCGTCGTGCTCACCCAGCAGGACATGCCGGAACAGGGCATGCAGACGGTCAAGAACCTGCAATACTACTGCATGACCCCGTACGATGCTTCGTTCCAGGGCGTCCACATCCTGTTCCCCAAGGAGAACGTGGAGGACACGCTCGGCGAATATCTCTCTCGCCAGGGCAAGAAGCAGCTGCACACGGCAGAGACGGAGAAATACGCCCACGTGACGTTCTTCTTCAACGGCGGACGTGAACAGCCCTTCGACGGCGAAGACCGCATCCTCGTGCCCTCGCCCAAGGTGGCCACCTACGACCTCAAGCCCGAGATGAGTGCCTACGAGGTCAAGGACAAACTTGTGGCTGCCATCAACGAGAAAAAGTACGATTTCATTGTGGTGAACTTCGCCAACGGCGACATGGTGGGACACACTGGGGTCTACAACGCCATCGCCAAGGCCGTATGGGCTGTTGACCACTGCGTGAAGGACGTGATAGAGGCGGTCAAGGCCAACGACTACGAGGCCATCATCATTGCCGACCACGGCAATGCCGACAACGCCATCAACGCCGACGGCACGCCCAACACGGCCCACTCGCTCAATCCCGTGCCCTTCATCTACGTGACGGACAACAATAGTGCCACCGTGAAGGACGGACGACTGGCCGACGTGGCTCCCTCCATCCTGCACATCATGGGACTGGAGAAGCCGGCCGACATGACGGGCGAGAACCTGATAATAGACTGATTTCCAGTATGACGGCATCCGCCCTACAGCAGATGACCGAGGAGACCGTGGCACTGCTGCGGCAACTGGTCAGCACGCCATCGGTCAGTCGCGACGAAAAGGCCGCGGCTGACCTGATGGAGTCGCAGATGAAGCAATGGGGAATGATGCCGAAACGGGTGGGCAACAACCTCATGCTTACGGGGAAATACGCTGACGGAAAGCCCACCCTGTTGCTCAATGCACACATCGACACGGTGAAGCCCGTGAGCACGTGGACGCGCGACCCCTTCGCGCCGGACATCGTGGACGGACGGTTCTACGGACTGGGTGCCAACGACTGCGGCGGCGGACTCGTCAGTCTGCTCCTGGTGTTCCGCGCGCTCTGTAACGAAGACTTGGACTACAATCTGGTTTATGTGGCCAGTGCCGAGGAGGAAGTGAGCGGCGCAGGCGGTTTTGCGCTGATAGCCCCGCAACTGCCCCACATTGATGTGGCCATCGTGGGCGAACCGACGGGAATGCAGCCGGCCATTGCCGAGAAAGGACTGATGGTGATTGACGCCGTGGCGCACGGCAAGAGCGGACACGCGGCGCGCAACGAGGGCGAGAACGCCATCTACAAGGCCATGGACGACATCGAGTGGCTGCGCAACCATCCGTTTGAGAAGGTCAGTAGCCTGCTCGGCCCTGTCAAGGCCACAGTGACGATTGTCAACGCTGGCACGCAGCACAACGTGATTCCCGACGAATGCCGGTTCACCATTGACGTGCGCACCAATGAACACTACCGCAACGAGGAACTTTTCCAGTACCTCCAGTCGCAGATGAAGAGTGAGCTGAAAGCGCGTTCTTTCCGCCTCTCGTCGTCGGCGATTCCCGCTAACCATCCGTTGGTCCGCCGCTGCGTCGCCATGGGCATGAAGCCGTTCGGCTCGCCGACGCTCAGCGACCAGGCACTGATGCCGTTCCCTTCACTGAAGCTCGGCCCCGGCGAATCCTGCCGAAGTCACAGTGCCGACGAATACATTGAAATCGCAGAAATCCGCCATTCCATCGAGACTTATCTGCGCCTTTTACAGCCTTAGTCCTTCATCGCAACCACGCCTCGGGATTGAGTTTTGTCGTCTCTTTGCGCAACTGGAATTGTAGGATGTTGTCTTGTCCGACGCGTCCGAGGGTCTGCCGTGTGGTGACTTTCTGCCCTTGGTGCACACTGACGGACGACAGGTTGTAGTAGACGGAGATGTAACTGCCGTGGCGCACCATGACGATAATCGTGCCGCCGAAGCGGAACACGCCGCTTACCTCGCCATCGAAGATGCTGCGAGCCTGCGCGCCGGGCTGTCCTTGGATGTTGATGCCCTTGTTGTCGAGGCGCACATTGTTCAGTCCCTCCACATTATACTGTCCGAAATGGCTCACGATGCGGTAACTGCCCGTGATGGGCATGGGCAGACGGCCACGGTTGCTCTCGAAATTGCCACTGATGCGGCGGTCGTCGCTGTCCATGATAAAGGGGGCTGACTCTGCCTTCTTGCTGGGTTTGTTTGCGGTCTTGGACTCGCTCTTGGACTCGCTCTTGGCCGTTTCCCGACGGGAGGATGGCTTGGCGCTCTCGGCCTCGCGCTGCTTGCGAGCTTCCTCCTCACGCCTGCGGGCGGCTTCGGCCTCGGCCTTGCGCTTGGCTTCTGCGGCAGCACGCGCGCGCTGGCGCGCCACTTCTTCCGCAATCAACTGGTCGATGCGCTCGTTGAGGGCAGCATCCTTCTTTCGCTGTTGCGCAATGACGCGCTGAATGGTTTTCTGCTCTTTTTGTAGCGATGTGACCACCTGCTGCTGCTCGGTCTGCTTGCCCTCCAGCGAACGCCGCTCCTGTTCGCCGCGCGCCAGCAGGCGGTGCTTAGCGTCGCGCGCCCCGGCCAGTTCGCTGCGCTTGGCGGCCACCTCGGCCTGCTTGACTTTCACATCCTCACCCTGCGAGCGTTGGTAGGAGGCGTACTCGCGCATGAAGCGCAGTCGTCGCCACATCTGCGAGAAGCTGCTGGCACTGAAGATGAACATCATCTGGCTCTGGATGGAGCGGTTACGGTGCATATAGCGCATTGACTTGACGTAGCGGCGCTTGTATTCGTCCAAGTCGTGTTGCAGGGTGTCCAGCTCGCGGTTCATGGCCCGTATTTCCTGTTCGATGCCAGAGAGGTCGTGGCGGATGGTGTCAATGGTGCGGCGCTTGGAGTCAATCTCGGTGTTGATGGCCATCAAGTCCTGCAGGCGTTTCTTTACGTTGCGCTCGTTGGTGCGCAACCGCGCCTCCTGCTGCTTGATTTGCCGCTGGATGTTCTTGCGCTGGTTCTGCAGGCTCTGCACGGACTCGGGCTGGCGATTGGCCGTGCCTTTCTTCTGCGTCGTGGTGGTGCGTTTCTTCTGCGTCGTTGCCGTACGCTTGCCCGTCGCGCTCTTTTTGCGCTGGGCAGCCGTCGTGGTGGTTTTCGCCTTGGCCTTGGTGGTCTTCCGTTGCTGTGCTGGCAGTGCGGTCAAGGAGCAGGCGAAGAGGGTGAGTATGATGATTCGCTTCATGCGCTGTTATAGGGCGGTTAGACGGCGGAGTATCTGGTCGATGGTCACTTCGCGGTATTTGGAGGACACCGAGGTGCGCGCCTCCCAGTCTCTGTCATAGGACAGTTCGTTGAGGGTCAGCCCCAGCATGATGGTTTTGTACGGCGTGTGCAGGGTAATATTGTGGGTGTAGGGGAAGGGACTGCCGTCGGTCGGCTTGAAATTGCTGTAGCCCCAGTCCAACTGGTAAGTGCCTTCGCCGCCGTATTCCATGCAGGCACTATTGAGCTGCGCGGAGGTCTTGTCGGCGTGCCACCGGCAGTGCAGGCGGTTTTTCGCCGTCGTAATCACTGCATCAGTGCCGCTGAAGTCAGCCGTAAAGTCGGCCAGCATAGCGTCCGTCAGCGTCGTCTTGCCGGGCTGGAACAGCTCGTTCCAGAAGAGGGCCTGGAGCGCGTGGAAATTGAGACCGTTGTTGCGCAGGAAGTCCAACTGGTTGTAGTCGACCTTGACGTACTGCTTGTTGATGCGATCCATGAGGAGGACGTAGTCTTCTGTGAACTCCAGCCGACCGGCCTCCACCAGTCCGCCGAAAGCCGTGAGCTGCAGGCGGATGACGTCGTCGCGCCTCATCTTGAGACTGCCGGATAGCGAGATTTTCTGGTTTCCGGCTTCCAGGGCGAACTTCACCTTTGACGTGAGGAACTCAGCCTGCTGGGCGTGGCCGACAACCTGCTGCAGGAATTCCTGTTTTTGCAACACGGCTGTCGAGGTCTTCGTTGTGTCGTCGCCGACGGCTTTCTTCTGTGTTCCGCAGGCGGCAAGAGCAAAGGCCATGGCCAGTCCTGCGAGTGGTATGAGGTTGGATGTTTTCATTCTTTGACGTATTTTTTCCGTTTCACCTTTCGTGCCAGAATCTTGGTTCGGTCGTCCTGGGAGGAGGCGACAGTCTGCCGGGCACGCTCCAGGGCTTTTTGCCAGTAGGCGAGGGCTTGTTGCTTGTCGCCCACGTGGTAATAGATGTCTCCTGCGTGTTCGAGCAGGACAGCCGACGTGTCGGAGTCGCATTGCAGGGTCTGGTCCATATAGATTTTCGCCTCAGCGTACCGCTTCTGTTGGAACAGTATCCAGGCGTAGGTGTCGAGGAACGTGGCGTTCTTGGGTTCGGCCTTGACGGTTTTTAGGGACATCTGCTCGGCTTTGTCGAGCTGCTGACCGGACTCGGAGAGGAAATATGCGTAGTTGTTGAGGCAGGACACGTTGTCGGGCTTCCACTGCAGGCACGAGTCGTAGGCGGCGAAGGCTTCCCGCTCGAACCCCTTCTGGTGATAGATGTCGCCCATCACGGCGTAAAAGTCGCTGACAATGTCGGGATTGCTCTCCGACGTGATGACGCCAATGCCGTTTTGAAAAGCATCCAGTGCCTCGTCTAACTTGTCCTGTTGATAATAGGCCACGCCCTGATAGTAATAAAAGGCCATTTCGTCGGGATTATACAGGCGCGCGCCTTGGCAGAGGCTGATGATGCGGTCCAGGTTCTTCTCGCGCCAGGCGTAGTCGACAAGCTGCAGTCGCGCTGCCGCATTGTCGGGCGTTTCGGCGATGACGCGGTTGAGCATCCGCGTGATGGTGTCGTTCGGCATTTTTTTGAGCGTCATATAGGCGACACAAAGCATGGCTATGTCGGCATCAAACGGTTTCTGTTCCAGCATTTTGTCGAACAGCAGCAACACCTGTGTGGAGTCTCCCACGTTCTGTTCGCTTTCGGCTATTTTCTGGCGCATAAGCGACACCTTGTCTTGAGATGTGACATTCTTGCAGAGCAACACGCGCTGGAGTAGGGAGTCGGTGGCGTCCGAGTGCTCCTGTTCCCGTGCGTACTGCAGCAGGCAAAGGAGTGCAAGACGATTGTCGGCATCCTGCCGGAGAATGTCGTGGAGAATGCTCATGCCCTTGGCTTTCTGTCCGTTGGCGATGAGTGTCTGCGCGTACAGTCCTCGGTAGTTCAGGTCGTTGGGATATTGCTCCGAGAATTTCTGCATTTCGAGAATGGACGCTTTCTGGTCGCCCAGCTCGGCGTAATAGCCGCTTTTCTTGGCTGCGAATTGCACGTTGCGCCCTTCCATCGTCTCCAGCCGCTCAACGGTACGGATGGCGGCACGGTAGTCATTCTGCTCTTCATAGATAGAGACGAGCATGCGGAGCACGTCGTCGCGGTCGTGGTTGGCCTCGTAGATGCGGTTGAGCACTTCCACGGCTTTGGGATAATCCTGCTTGCCGAGATAGAGGTCGGCCAGGATTTCTTGATAGGTGGAGATGTGTGGGTCGAGCTGGGCGGCTTTTTCCACGCAGCGCTGCGCCTCATCGTCCTGCTTCAGGGCGCTGTAGTACTGCGCCAGGAAATACCACGCTTCCGACTTCGTGGAGTCGATGGCGACACAATGGCGCAGAAGGTCGAAGGCCGCGTCGTCGTTGCCCTTGACGCGCTCATTGATGGCTTCGAGGAAGAAGGCATCGTACTTCCGTGAGGTGTCCTCGCCCTCTTGGGCGGCCACAACCGTCCAGGCCAGCGCCACAATCAACAGGAGCGTCGCGCACCGTCGGCTCCAGCATCCTCCGTTGTTTTTCATTCTGACCATGTCCCGTATTGCTTTCATTTCACGCCCGTATGGCCGTAACCGCCCTCGCCGCGCTCGGTGGTGTCGAGGGTTTCCACCAAAGAAAAGCCCACTTGTTCATGGCGCGCCACCACGAGTTGGGCAATACGCTCTCCATCGTTGACGGTAAACGCTTCCTGCGACAGGTTGATGAGCACCACGCCAATCTCGCCCCGATAGTCAGCATCGATAGTTCCAGGAGCGTTGAGCACGGTCAGCCCGTGTTTCAAGGCCAGTCCGCTGCGGGGGCGCACCTGAGCCTCAAAGCCTTCGGGCAGCGCGATGTGCAGCCCAGTAGGGATGAGCCGACGCTCCATGGGACGGAGCACGACGGGTTCGTCGAGGTTGGCACGGAGGTCCATTCCCGCGCTCTGCGGAGTGGCATAGGTGGGGAGGGGCTGGTGCCCCCGGTTGATGACTTTAATTTCCAACATGGGTTGTTTCTTTCTATTAATGATGTGCAAAATTACATTTTTCCCATTAAACAGCCATCGTTTTTGGCGGAAAACTTTGTCGGGTTCATACTTTTTAGTAACTTTGCCGACATGGAATGGATGAAACTCATATCGAACAAACGGCTCGGACAGGAACACCGCCACACCGAGCGCCACGACGACCGTACAGAATTCAAGCGTGACTATGACCGGCTGATATTCTCTGCGCCCTTCCGCCGATTGCAGAATAAGACGCAGGTATTCCCGTTGCCGGGCAGCATTTTCGTGCACAACCGGCTGACGCACTCGCTGGAAGTGGCCAGCGTCGGCATGTCGCTGGGCAACGATGTGGCGCAGCGGCTCATCAGTGAGCGGCATCCGGAATTGAGGGGTACGCTGTTTGAGCAGATTGGACAGATTGTCTCAACAGCTTGTCTGGCCCACGACTTGGGCAATCCGCCCTTCGGCCACAGCGGCGAAAAAGCCATACAGACCTTCTTTTCGGAAGGAGAGGGATTGCAGTTGAAGCCCTTGGTCAGTGCCGCGTTCTGGGACGACATTACCCATTTTGAGGGAAATGCCAACGCGTTCCGCCTGCTAACCCATCAGTTCAAGGGGCGGCGCACAGGCGGCTTCGTCATGACCTACAGCACCTTGGCCAGCATCGTGAAATACCCCTATGCTTCGTCGGTAGCTGGCAAGAAGGGGAAGTTTGGCTTCTTCCAGTCGGAGCAGGACTATTATCGGCGAATCGCTGATGAAATGGGGATAAAACAGCGCTCTGGAGACGGCGAACCCCTGCATTATGCGCGCCATCCGCTGGTGTTTCTGGTGGAGGCTGCCGACGACATCTGCTATGAAATCATGGACATTGAGGATGCTCACAAGCTGAAAATCATCTCGTACGAAGAAACGGAACAGCGGTTGCTGAACTTTTTCGACGAGGGCACGCAGGGTAAAATCCGCCAGCGCATCAGCAGTGAGGAGTTGCAGGACCCCAATGAGAAAATCGTGTACTTGCGCGCCTGCGTGATAGGGAAACTGGAAAACGAGTGCGTCAATGTCTTTGTGGAAAACGAGGAAAACATCCTCAACGGCACGTTCACGGGCAGTCTGATAGACCATATCCATCCCATCCAGCGGGAAGCCTATCGGCGTTGTGCTGAACTGTCGGAACGCAGCATTTACCACAGCCGTCCCGTTCTGGACGTAGAGCTGTCGGGTTACAAGATTATGGGAACGCTGCTCAAGCAGATGACGGACGCCGTCATCCACCCCGAACGCTACTATTCACAGCAACTCATCCGCAGGGTGTCCAGCCAGTACGACATTCAAGCGGACAATCTGGAGGCACGCATCATGGCCGTGATAGATTATATTTCCGGCATGACGGATGTCTATGCGCTCGATGTTTACCAGAAAATCAATGGCATTTCCCTGCCCATCGTATAAAGGCTTGGCCGGACACGACTGGATGCTCCCCGACAGGTCTTCCCTTTGTAGGAAACCTATTCCTGGCGGGCTTTCTCCTTGTAAATCACCTGATTGGCACCACTGGTGATTTTCAAGGCTTCGGGATGCGCCTTTACGAAAGAGTCGATGTGGCGTTTCCGCTTCTCCTCCAGAATTTCGTCGACGGCAATGAGTATGCCTGTCTCTTCCACGTCGCCAAAGCCATAGTTGATGGCTGTGCCGAAGAGTTTCATCGTGGGCGACAGTCCCATATAGGCATTGACCAGCGGTGGGATGTTGTAGCCCAGACTGCGGATTTCGCGGTTGAGAATTCGATAGTCCTCCTTGAAGTTCTTGCCCGAGAAAAGCGTCTCAAATTCGTGTTCATTGCTCTCCAATTGCAGCGGTTTCATTGGGATAATGAGGCGTTCCTTATCGTCGAAATGCTTCTTGAGGAAATAGAGAATCATGTCGCGCCCCTTACGAATGTAGGACGGATACATGGTCATCTTCCCGAAATAGTAACGCACGTTGGGACGGATAACCGTCAACGCGCCCAGTCCGTCCCACAGGTTGTCCAGAGCAAACAGGCTCTTCGCGCCCATTCGCGAAGACTGGTAGGGCACGGAAACAAACGAGCGACCCAACTCCACGGTCTGTGGGGCGTACTCCTTGATGAACCGCTCCGAGAAATGGAACATATGACTGGTGGCGAGGATGGGTTGCCCCTGCTGGTCATACTCCCAGTCCGTGCCTAACAGGTAGCGGTAGCCGCCGATAATCTCTTCGGCTTCCGGGTTCCACACAATGAGCTGTTTGTAGCAACGCTCACAGGTGTCGAACTCGTCAATGTCGACCTCTTTGCCTGTGCCGCCGCCTGCTTCGCGGAAAGCAATCTCGCGCAACCGCCCTATCTCAAGCATGACGTGGGGCGCGTTGTGGGCAGTGACCACATAGATTTCGTTGTTGCTCTTGTTGGTAAGGCGCAATCGCTTGTCGGGCGTTAGCTCGCTCTTGAGGGTCTCTTTGTCAATGGGCTGGATGATGGGCTGTTCCATTTGTTATCTTTCTGTTTGCTGTAAGTTTTCTTTTGGCTTGTGGTTATAGATTGTAGACGATGTCTTGCACGTATTGTGCCCATTCCTTTGGGGTTTTCGAACGGTTGAAGGTCTGCCAGGGAATGGGCTTCCCGATTTTGATTTCAAAGTGCTTCCCCACGTTTTTGTACATCTCGTCAACCAGGAAGAGCATGGCAAGGTTGAATTTGAGATGCTTGTCGCTGAAATTGGCAAGGCGATAGAAAAAGTCGGAATTCTGGCCACTGAAGTGGATGGGCACAATGTCGCGCTGATATTCCACGCTCTTGACGATGAACGTCTTGCTCCATGGCACATCGCGAATGACGCCATGGTGTCTGCGTGAGCAGATGCCTGCTGGGAACATCAACATGTGGTTGTCGCTCTCGAAACCGGCTTTTACCATGGCCGGGAAGTTGCGCCCCTGCTTGCCTGTCTTGTTGATGGGAATGCAGAGGGAAGCCAGCCCCGGGAGGTTCATCAATAGGTCGTTGACCAAATAACGGAAGCGACTGTCGTAATGCCGCCCGATGATGGCTCCGAGTGCCACTCCGTCTTCACCGCCCAGCGGATGATTGGAGACAAAGGTGTAAAGCCGTCCGTCGTCGGGAGTAGGGAGGTTCTCCTTTCCCACAATATCAATGGTCATTTCCAGATATTCCACACACGCCTCAAGCCACTCTGTACCAGTTATATGGCGACTCTCCCAAAGGAACGCGTTTACACGTTCTTGATGGATGATGCGCTTCAGCCACGAAACCAAAGGGCGGGGAATCCACTTAGCCTTGGCGCCCAACTTATTCTTGAGTATCTGGTCAATGTCTATTGTTTTTTGTGTTATTTGGTCCATTGCTCTCAAAGAAACATACTAATCAGTTGCAAAATTAAACAATTTGTTTGAGAAACAATACATTTTTTCTCAAAAAACTTTCAACCTTTTCCCGAATCCCCCCAATCTGTCACAAACTGCCACATGGTTCCGGTGGTCTTCAAGTACACATGAGAGACCGTTCAGATTGAAAACGGAAAAAGACGAAAAGGGAATTCTTTATCAAAACAGCAACTTGCAGAATGTTGTGCAAGATGATGTATGTCAGCCTTTTATATCTATAACGGTGGAGGCGCTGAAAAATAACGGCAAAAAAAATGGGGAAAAGTGGGGGATTGTGGGGGATTTTGTTTAATTTTGCAGCCGAGAACGGGAATTGCATTATAAATAAGTACGCATGCGCTTTATAGGTAACATAGAAGCAAAGACGGATGTCAAAGGACGGGCCTTTCTGCCAGCGGCCTTCAGGAAAGTGTTGCAGGATGGCGGTGAGGAGCGTCTTGTATTGAGGAAAGACGTGTTTCAGACTTGTTTAGTGCTTTATCCTGAAACCATCTGGAATAGGCAGATGGACGTCCTGCGCCAACGGCTCAGTCGTTGGAATAAATCGCAGCAACAGGTGTTCCGTCAGTTTGTAAGCGATGTTGAACTCATCTGCCTTGACGGGAATGGTCGCTTCCTCATTCCCAAGCGTCTCCAGCAAATGGCCAATATTGAACAGGAGATTCGTTTTATCGGTATGGACGATACCATTGAAATCTGGAGTGTCAGCGAGGCAGAGCAACAGAGCATGAGTGCAGAAGACTTTGGAAACAGCCTTGGGGAACTGATGGCTGATGATAAGGATAATCAATAGCTTGATATGATAAAGACGGCAGAGACCTACCACGTACCAGTGCTCCTCAATGAGAGCATTGCCGGGCTTGACATCAAGCCCGACGGAGTCTATGTGGACGTCACTTTTGGCGGTGGCGGACATTCGCGGGAGATACTCCGCCGTCTTGCGCCAAACGGACATCTTTACAGTTTTGATCAGGATGCCGATGCCGAAAGTAATGTCATAAGCGACAGCCGGTTCACCTTCGTGAGAAGCAATTTTCGGTATCTTCGCAACTGGATGCGCTACTATAACGTAGGTCACATTGACGGTTTGCTGGCAGATCTTGGCGTGTCCAGCCACCATTTTGACGATGAAACACGGGGCTTCTCTTTTCGTTTTGATGCACCCTTGGACATGCGGATGAACAAAAGAGCAGGCGCAACTGCTGCGGACGTGCTCAACAACTATGACGAAGGTAGGCTGGCCGACATCTTCTATCTCTATGGTGAGATGAAGAACGCGAGGCGCATTGCTGCGGCCATTGTCAAATACAGAAACATCCGTCCAATTGTAACGACGAACGATCTGGCAACCATTGTCGAACCGCTGATGCGTACTGAACGTGAGAAAAAGGATTTGGCTCGGATTTATCAGGCGCTTCGCATTGAAGTAAACCACGAAATGGACGCACTTCGCGACTTGCTTTCTGCAGTTGGAAGCATCTTGCGAAAGGGTGGCAGGCTGAGCGTCATAACCTATCACTCGTTGGAAGACCGTATGGTGAAGAACCTTATGAAAACCGGCAACGTGGGGGGACATGTGGAACAGGATTTCTACGGGCGCATCTCCAGTCCGTTCGAGCTGGTCAATAGCAAGGTCATTACGCCCTGCGACAAGGAAATCCGAACCAATCCCAGGAGCAGGAGCGCAAAGCTAAGAATAGCAGAAAAAACGAGATAAAGCACCACGACAAAATGGAAGAGACCGAGCAACAGATACAGGAAACGCTGAAGAAGATACAGGAAACGGCGCAGGACAGTGACACCCGTCCCGGACAGCAACTTACCCCGAAAAGCGTGCTGGGCGGTGATTTTCTGACTGCCGGATTCATGTGGTCGCAGGTTGGTGTCATCCTGCTCGTGGTGGTTTTTACCCTCGTCTATATCGGTTTTCGTTACCAGTGCCAACAAGACATGGTAGCTATTCGGAAGTTGGAAATACAGCTCAAGGATGCCAAGAACAAGGCTTTGGCAGCATCAAGTACGCTCACCGAAAGATGTCGTGAGAGTCATGTGCTCGAAACGCTGCGGCAAAATAACGACTCGCTACTCCATATCGCGGATCAACCTCCATATGTCATACAAGTGCCTGAAAACTGAAAGTGCCGATGAGCAAGATTAATAATAGCAACATCGCAGTGCGGTATTTCTGGATTGCCGCTGTTCTGGTGATCGCCTTTCTGGTGATCTTCGGAAAGGCATTCTATACCATGACGGCCAAGAAGCAGTATTGGGTTGAAGTGGCCAGTAGACTCAAAAGCGACAGCATTACTGTCAACCCCAAGCGAGGAAACATCCTCAGTTGTGACGGGCAACTTATGGCAAGTTCCATTCCCGAATACAAAATCTACATGGACTTTGGTGTTGACAATGAAGACCAGGATTCGCTTTGGGAAGACAAGGTTGACTCTATCTGTGAGGGACTTAGCAAGATTTTTCCACAGCGGTCTGCAACAGCCTTCAAACGCCATTTAGAAGAAGGACGCAGAAAGAAGTCGCGTCACTGGAGCATTTGGCCAAAGCGTATCGACTATAACACTTACACTGAGGTGAAGAGTCTCCCTTTCTTTTCACTGTCAAAGAACGCCAGCGGATTTCATGAAGAGGAATTCAATGCCCGACGTCGCCCCTTTGGGTCGTTGTGTGAACGTACCATCGGCTCTATGTATGGAGCAAAAGACAGCGCCCGTCTCGGGCTGGAACTGGCTTATGACTCAATCCTTCGTGGAACGCCTGGACTCAACAAACGGCGTAAGGTGCTCAATGCGCAACTGAACATTCCTGTTACGTTGCCTGTTGATGGATGTGATATTCTCACCACCATTGACGTGAATATGCAGGATTTGGCGGAACGCGCATTGATCGCTGGACTTAAAAAAGACAAGTGCGACCTCGGTGTCGCCATTCTGATGGAGGTGGCTACGGGCGATGTGAAAGCCATTGTTAACATGGAACGTTGTTCGGGCGATGTCTTCCGCGAGACCAAGAACTTCGCCGTGGCCGACTTGCGTGAGCCAGGCTCGGTGTTCAAGACAGCATCTGTAATGGTGGCTCTTGACGATGGTGTGGCAGACACTGCGCAACACATAGAAACTGCAGGGGGTGTCTGGCCCATGCATGGTGCACTGATGAAAGACCACAACTGGCGTAAGGGTGGATATGGTTACATCTCTTTGGGGCGATCCATGGAAGTCAGTTCGAATATCGGAATCAGTCGTGTCATAGACGAAAATTATGGCAGTCATCCTGAGAAATTCGTTGAGGGACTCTATCGCACAGGTCTCGCAGCCGACCTCAAACTGCCAATCAAAGGATATGCGCGTCCGCATATCCGTATGCCAAAGAAGAACAAACAAGGTCAATGGATAAACTGGAGTAAAACCGCATTGCCGTGGATGTCCATTGGCTATGAGACACAACTGCCGCCAATATCCACCCTGACCTTCTATAATGCCATTGCCAACGACGGCATTATGATGCGACCTCGCTTCGTGAAATGTATCATGAAGGATGGAAAAGTGATTGAGGAATATCCACCGGTCAAAGTGATGGAGAAACGGATGGCTAAAATGCAGACTGTCAAGATTGTACAGTCGCTGCTTGAGCGTGTGGTCAGCAAAGGTTCTGGCAAAAAGGCCAGAGCAAGATTGTTCTCTGTTGCAGGAAAGACGGGGACTGCCCAGGTGGCACAGGGCGGCGGTTATAAGACGTCAGGCATTGCCTATTGGCTCTCTTTTGTAGGATATTTCCCTGCTGACAATCCGCTTTATTCTTGCATCGTCTGTATCAAACGTTCGGGTTATGGCGGCTCGGGAGGAATGAGTGCAGAGGTGTTTCATCAGATATCGGAAGGTGTGATGGCTCGCAATATCAACCTCGGCATCGATAAAGCATACGATGAAAACTCGGTGGTAATTCCCGATGTGAAACGAGGTGATGTAGGAGCTGCAAGCTATGTGCTTAGTCGTTTGGGCATCAAGATTTCAGAAAACTGGAGTGGAACTTATGCTGATGGTAATCCCATTTGGGGACAAGCCGACCGACATGCAGACAAGGTGGCATTCCGTCGGGAAAAGGTGAGTAGCGCCATTGTTCCCGATGTTGTGGGGATGGGTGCTAAGGATGCGGTCTATCTGTTGGAATCATGTGGCATGAAAGTGAAAATCTCCGGGCGTGGCCATGTCAGGTGGCAAAGTTGTCCGGCAGGACAGAAATTGGTGAAAGGGACTGTCTGCACGTTGGTCTTGGAATAAAAGTCAAATATATAATACATTCATCCATATAATATAATAAGGTGTATGAAGCTAAGTGAACTGTTGAAATCTGTCAAGGTCCTGCAGGTGGCAGGACCGGCGGAAGTTGAAGTGACGGGGGTAAACATTGACTCACGCAAAATAGAGAAGGGACATCTGTTCGTGGCCATTAAGGGCACACAGACAGATGGACATCAGTTTATTACCAAGGCGGTCGCACAAGGTGCCGTTGCCATCCTCTGTGAAGAAATGCCCGAAGAAAAGTGCGATGGTGTCAGCTACGTACAGGTAGCCTCCACAGAGGACATTGTGGGACAGGTAGCCACTAATTTCTACGACAATCCGTCCCAAAGGCTCAAACTGGTAGGGGTCACTGGAACCAATGGGAAAACGACCATTGCTACGCTACTCTACAATATGTTCCGTAAATTCGGACACCGTTGTGGACTGCTGTCAACCGTATGCAACTATATCGAGGATGAAGCGATTGCCGCAGACCACACCACTCCAGATCCCATCGAACTCAACCGACTGCTTCATCGTATGGTTGAGGCGGGGTGTGAATATGCCTTTATGGAGTGCTCGAGCCACGCTATTGCCCAAAAACGCATCGGCGGACTGACTTTTGCCGGCGGAATCTTCACCAATCTGACGCGCGACCACCTCGATTACCACAAAACCTTCGAGAATTATCGGAACGCGAAGAAGGCTTTCTTCGACGCGCTGCCCAAAGGTGCATTTGCCATTATCAATGCCGACGACAAGAACGGCAGTGTCATGGTGCAAAACTGTAAGGCAACCATCAAAACCTATTCCGTGCGGCAGATGGCCGACTTCCGGGCGCGTATCATAGAATGTCATTTCGAGGGCATGTATCTGGAAATCAATGGCCGGGAGGTCGGCGTGCAATTCATCGGGAAATTTAATGTCAGCAACCTGTTGGCAGTCTATGGCGCTGCCGTCATGTTACGAAAACGCCCAGAAGACGTGCTCGTTGTGTTGAGCACCTTGAAGAGTGTGGCAGGTCGGTTGGAGCCCATTCGCTCGAAAGACGGGGTTACTGCCGTGGTGGATTATGCCCATACTCCCGATGCGTTGGAAAATGTGCTTAATGCGATTCATGAAGTACTTGACGGCAAGGATGGGCATATTCTGACGGTCTGTGGCGCAGGTGGCAACCGTGACAAAGGCAAGCGCCCGCTGATGGCGCAGGAGGCTGTCAAACAAAGCGACCGTGTCATCATTACCAGCGACAATCCTCGATTCGAGGAGCCACAAGACATCATCGACGATATGCTGGCAGGGCTTACCCCTCAACAGATGAAAAAAGTGGTGAGCATCGTTGACCGTAAAGAAGCTATTCGTACCGCCTGTATGATGGCAAAGAAAGGAGACGTCATCCTTATTGCCGGCAAAGGCCATGAGGACTATCAAGAGATAAAGGGTGTGAAACATCATTTCGACGACCGCGAAGTGGTCAGAGACATTTTTAACTTATAATACTGCCTATGTTATACTATCTGTTCAGATTCTTGGAGCAATTTGACATTCCGGGAGCACACATCTGGTCTTACATCTCCTTCCGTGCGCTACTGGCGTTGATTCTGTCGCTGGTCATCTCCGCATGGTTCGGTGAGAAATTCATTCGATGGATGAAACGGCACAACATTTCCGAGACGGCCCGTGATGCAAGTATAGACCCCTTCGGCGTGGAAAAGAAAGGCGTTCCGACCATGGGAGGCATCATCATCATCGTGGCCATTTTGGTGCCCGTGTTGTTGCTGGGACGTATGCGCAATATCTATCTCATCCTAATGATAGTCACCACAGTGTGGTTGGGCTTCCTCGGCTTTATGGACGATTATATCAAGATTTTCAAGAAGAATAAGGATGGTCTGAAGGGGAAATATAAAATCGTGGGACAAATCAGCATAGGCTTCATCGTCGGACTGACCCTGTGGCTGAGTCCGGATGCCGTGGTGAGGGAGAATATCTCCGTAGCGCAGCAGAACCAAGAGGTGGTCGTCAAGCACAAAGCCGAAAGTGTCAAATCGTTGCAGACCACCATCCCGTTTCTCAAAAATCACAACCTTGACTATTCGGACGTCATGTCGTTCTGCGGAAAATACAAAGTGGCGGCAGGCTGGATTCTTTTTGTCTTGATGACCATTATCGTGGTGACAGCCGTCAGCAACGGTGCCAACCTCAACGATGGCATGGATGGCATGTGCGCAGGAAACTCGGCTGTTATCGGTGTGGCGCTGGGTATTTTGGCCTATGTCAGCAGCCACATTGTCTACGCGACCTATTTTGATATTATGTATATTCCAGGTTCGCAGGAACTCGTTGTGTTTCTCTGTGCCTTTGTGGGGGCCATGATCGGATTCCTCTGGTATAATGCCTATCCTGCCCAGGTCTTCATGGGCGATACAGGCTCTCTGACCATCGGTGGTATCATCGGTGTCTGTGCAGTCATCATCCACAAGGAGCTTTTGTTGCCTATTCTTTGTGGCATTTTCTTTGTTGAGAGCCTCAGCGTCATCATGCAGACGCAGTGGTTCAAATGGCGGAAAAGAAAGGGAAAACGGGTGCGCGTGTTTCGCGCCACCCCCATCCATGACACCTTCCGTCGGCTTGACTCCCAGTTGGACAGCACCAGCACCTATCTGTTGCGCAAATGGCCGCGCCACCCATTCCACGAGTCGAAGATTACCGTCCGTTTCTGGATTGTAACAATTATATTGGCAGCAATAACGATTATAACATTGAAGATAAGATGAGCAGAATCGTAGTGTTAGGTGCTGGTGAGAGCGGTGCAGGTGCCGCTGTGCTGGCCAAAGAAAAGGGATTTGATGTGTTCGTCAGTGACATGTCGAGGATCAAAGACAAGTACAAGACGTTGATGGACAACCACCATATCGTGTGGGAGGAAGGCTGTCACACGGAGGAGAAAATCCTCAATGCTGATGAGATTATAAAGAGTCCGGGCATTCCCGACACGGCTCCAATGATTGTGAAGGTGAGGGAGAAAGGTATCCACATCATCAGCGAGATTGAATTTGCCGGGCGATACACAGACTCGAAGATGATATGTATTACGGGGTCTAATGGAAAGACGACCACGACAAGCCTCATCTACCACATCTTCAAAGAGGCTGGCTATGACGTGGGACTGGCTGGGAATATCGGTCATTCACTGGCTTTGCAGGTGGCAGAAGACCCTCATGCCTATTATGTTATTGAGTTGAGCTCGTTCCAGCTGGACAATATGTATGACTTTCGCGCCAATATTGCCATTTTGCTGAACATCACGCCCGACCATCTTGACCGCTACGATTTCTGTATGCAGAACTATGTGGATGCTAAGATGCGCATTATCCAGAATCAGACGCCGCAGGACGCATTCATCTTCTGGAACGATGACCCCATTATCCGCAAGGAACTCAGCAAATACGACATTAAGGCGCTGGTGTATCCTTTCTCCGAGCTGAAGGAAAAGGGAAGCATCGGCTATATCGAAGAAGGACAATACAAGATAGAGAAGCCCGAGCCGTTCAATATGGAACAAGAGTCGCTGAGCCTGACGGGGAAACATAATGTCTACAACTCGCTGGCTGCTGGCATTGCTTCCAATATTGCAGGTATAAAGAAGGATATTATTCGCAAGTCGCTCAGCGACTTCCCCGGGGTGGAGCACCGTCTGGAGAAGGTGTGCTCCGTGCGTGGTGTCCAGTATGTCAACGACTCAAAGGCCACCAATGTTGACGCGTGCTGGTACGCCTTGGAATCAATGAAGACCAAGACCATCCTCATCATAGGCGGTAAGGACAAAGGCAACGACTACAGCCCCATCATCCCGCTTGTCAAAGAGAAATGTGCCGGTCTTGTTTATCTGGGAGCCGACAACAAAAAACTGCATGATACCTTCGATCAGCTGGGCATTCCTGTGCGCGACACCCACGGCATGAAAGAGTGTGTAGAGGCCTGCTACGAGATGGCAGAGCCGGGGATGACAGCGCTGTTAAGTCCATGCTGTGCATCATTTGATTTGTTCAAGAATATGGAAGATCGCGGTGAACAGTTCAAGACTTTAGTCAGAAATCTGTAATATACAACAGAAACAATAAGGGCATGAATTTTAGAATCAGTAATATCTTCAAGGGCGACAAGGTTATTTGGATGGTGTTCTTCCTGCTCTGTATGGTAAGTGTTGTTGAGGTATTCTCAGCCACAAGTCAACAGACATACAGAAGTCAGAATTACATTGGACCGATAGCGTTTCATGCGACCACTATTGTGGCGGGCTTTGTCGCGGCACTTATCATGCCTTTGATACCCTGCCGCTATTTTAAACTGTTTATAGTGCCGCTATTGTTCCTAAGTATCTTGCTGTTGATCGTCGTGCTGATTGACGGTGAAACCATCAATGGCGCAAACCGAAGTCTTAACATTTTCGGATGGTCTTTCCAGCCTTCTGAACTGGCGAAAGGGACTGTTGTCTTGGCTACAGCGCAGGTGTTGGCTGTGATGCAACGAGAAAACGGAGCAGACCTTAAAGCGTTCAAGTATATTATGGCTTACACCGTTGGAATCTGTGTGTTGATAGGTCTTGAAAACCTCTCCACGGCCATATTGTTGTTTGTTGTTGTTTTCTTGATGATGATTATTGGACGCGTGCCGTATCGCCAGTTGTTGAAACTCTTCGCCTTGTGCCTCGGATTTGGAGTAGCTGTCCTTACATTCATCATGGTGGTGGGCCATCAGGAGACACAGACCGTTGCAAGCGAGACGCAGGTAGAACAAGTGGAAATCCCAAAGGCAAAGAAGGGCTTTGCCGACAAGATTCTCCATCGTGCAGATACATGGAAAGGACGTATCTTGAGCTTCAACAAACCAGATGTTGCTCCGAAAGACTTTGATATTCACGGAAAAGATGCACAGGTAGCTCATGCCAATATTGCTATTGCAACCAGTAATATCATTGGTGTAGGCCCGGGCAAGTCTGTGGAGCGCGACTATCTGCCGCAGGCTTATTCCGACTTCATCTTTGCCATCATTATTGAAGAACTGGGAATTGTGGGAGCAGGTGGTGTCATATTCCTCTATATTGTGTTGTTGTATCGTGGCGTTCGCATTGCCAATCGGTGTGAGAACTATTTCCCCGCCTTTTTGGTCATGGGACTGACTTTGCTACTCGTTGTCCAAGCCATTGCCAACATGGCTGTGGCGGTAGGACTGGGACCTGTTACCGGACAGCCTCTGCCGTTGATATCCAAGGGCGGCTCGTCCACGGTCTTGAACGGTGTCTACATCGGCGCCATCCTGAGTGTCAGCCGTACGGCAAAAATCAAGAAAGTCAAGAAGGACGATAAAAAAGACGACAAGGATTTGACAATGACGAAATAATATCGTAATTTTGCAAAATACTATATAATAAAAGAAGGAATGGAAAACGTTTTAAGGGTCATTATCAGTGGCGGCGGCACGGGAGGGCATATCTTTCCGGCAGTATCTATTGCCAATGCCCTAAAGACCATGTGTCCGGACGCGGACATCCTGTTTATCGGAGCGTTAGGGCGGATGGAGATGCAACGCGTGCCAGCGGCAGGCTATGAGATCAAGGGCCTTCCCATCTGCGGTTTCGACCGCAAACACTTATGGAGAAATGTCAAGGTGCTCTATAGGATATGGAAAAGCCAACGTATGGCTAAGCGTATCATCCGTGATTTTAAGCCACAGGTGGTGGTGGGCGTTGGTGGCTATGCCAGTGGTCCTACACTCAATACAGCAGCTTCGATGGGTATACCCTGTCTAATTCAGGAGCAGAACTCTTATGCGGGTGTCACCAACAAACTCCTGGCAAAGAAAGCCGATGAAATCTGTGTGGCTTATGACCATATGGAACGTTTCTTTCCTGCCGAAAAGATTGTGAAGACGGGGAATCCCGTGCGCCAGTCGCTCCTTGACACGGCCATCTCACGTGAGGATGCCGTGCGTTCGTTTGGCCTGGATGCAAATCGTAAAACCATTCTGATAGTAGGTGGTAGCTTGGGCGCACGCACCGTCAACGGCAGCGTGATGCGGCATCTTGACCTCATACGACAGAGTGAGACGCAGTTCGTTTGGCAAACCGGCAAGTATTATCATACGGCCATCATGGATGTATTGGCGCGTGTGGAAAAACCCGACAATCTCGTGGTGACAGATTTCATTAGTGATATGGGTGTGGCCTATAAGGCAGCCGATCTTGTTGTCAGTCGTGCCGGAGCCAGTAGTATTTCAGAGTTCTGTCTGATTGGAAAACCTGTAATCCTCGTGCCAAGTCCCAATGTGGCAGAGGATCATCAAACCAAGAATGCGATGGCGCTCGTCAACGTCAATGCGGCACTCTACGTCAAGGATGCCGATGCAACCGAAAAGTTGTTGCCTTTGGCCGTCAAGACGGTGAACGATGCGGACAAGCTCGCCTCTCTAAGAGAAAACATATTGAAACTTGCTCTGCCCGATTCGGCAGAAATCATCGCCAGGGAAGTGATTAAATTAGCAAACCATGGAAAGTAAAAATATCAAAGCGGTCTATTTCATCGGAGCTGGAGGCATCGGTATGAGTGCCATCGCCCGATATTTTATTCGTCATGGGCTGGTCGTAGCCGGTTACGACAAGACTCCCAGTGCGCTGACACGGCAGCTGGAAAACGAGGGAATGCTCATCCACTACGAAGAGAATATAGAGGATATTCCTTATGCTTGCAAGCAACCGCAGTCCTGTTTGGTGGTCTATACTCCAGCCATTCCTGTAGACCATAGCGAACTGCAATATTTCCTTCGTAATGGTTTCTGTGTGGAGAAACGTGCTCAGGTGCTTGGGACGCTCACCCACCGACACAAAGGGCTTTGTGTGGCTGGAACCCACGGCAAAACCACAACATCGACTATGTGTGCCCATATCCTGCATCAAAGCCATCTGGACTGCAATGCCTTTCTTGGCGGAATCTCCAAGAACTACGGCACCAACTATATCCTGTCATCTTCTGACTATGTGGTGATAGAGGCTGATGAGTTTGACCGCTCGTTCCACTGGTTGAGTCCTTGGATGACGGTTATAACCTCTACTGATCCGGACCATTTGGATATTTATGGTACAAAGGAGGCTTACCTGGAGAGTTTCCGCCACTACACCGAACTGATACAGCCTGGTGGAAATTTGATTATTCATCGTGGGCTTGAAATGAAGGAAAACCTTCAGGAAGGAGTTCATCGGTATGATTATGCCCTCCATGAAGGTGATTTCCATGCGGAAAATATCCGTATTGTCGATGGGGAAATTACGTTCGATTTCATATCACCCATAGAGAACTTGAAAAATGTGCGGCTTGGCCAGCCCGTGCCAATCAATATCGAGAATGGTGTAGCCGCTATGGCTATGGCTCAACTATCAGGCTGTACCGCAGAGGAACTGTGTTACGGTATGCAGACCTACAATGGTGTAGAACGTCGGTTCGATTTTAAGTTGAAGAACGACAAGATAGTCTTTCTCAGCGATTATGCCCATCATCCCAAAGAGATTCTCCAAAGTGCAAAGAGTATCCGCGAATTGTATCGCGACCGCAGAATTACAGTCATCTTTCAGCCGCATCTCTATACCCGTACACGGGATTTCTATAAAGAGTTCGCTGATGCGTTGAGTCTGCTGGATGAGGTTATCCTCACCGAAATTTATCCTGCCCGCGAACAACCCATAGAGGGCGTGACATCGAAACTTATCTACGACAACCTGCGTCCTGGCGTGGAGAAGCATCTGATAGCCAAGGCCGACGTGCTCCAATACGTCAAGGAACATTCGTTTGACGTGCTTATAGTACTCGGTGCTGGCGACCTCGACAGCCAAGTACCGCAAATCACACAGATTCTGAAGGACAAACTATGAGTGTCAACTGGAAGAAATCCATCATCGTCGTGATAGATGCAGGGCTGGCTGTCTATCTGTTTATGGCTGTCACGGTTTTTAACAAACCGGAAAGCCAGGATGCGGTGTGCACACGTGTGGACATTCGTATTGCCGACGGTTTGGCGAGTGGATTCCTTGATGACGTAGAGGTTGAGTCGCAGCTGAAAGCCAGCAGGCTATATCCTTTAGGTCAGCCCTTGTCGCAGGTGAATGTGCGCAATATGGAGGAGGCTCTGCTGCGCAATCCCTTTGTCAAGGATGCACAATGCTACAAAACACAGGGCGGTAAGGTCATTGTCCTGCTGACCCAGCGGCTGCCAGTGATGCACGTCAAGTCCATGGATGGTGACGACTACTATCTTGACGGGCGAGGTAATGTGATGCCCAACACGCGCTACACCAGCGACCTCGTTGTGGCTACAGGCCACATCAGTCGTAATTATGCCCGGAAGGTATTGGCTCCTGTCGGTGAGAATCTGGTGCGGAACCGCTTTTGGAATAATCAGATAGAACAGCTTAACGTGTTGCATGATGGCAGCATGGAACTGGTGCCGCGTGTAGGCGACCATATTGTCTATCTGGGAAGTCCCACCGATATTCCCCAAAAACTCACGCGTCTGGAGAAGTTTTACCGCTACGGACTAAGTGTGGCCGGCTGGAACAAATACTCATACGTCAATCTGGAGTTCAACAACCAGATTATCTGCAAGAAAAGAGAAACAAGAAAACCGTAAATACAGATACAGAGATGCCAAAAGATTTTATTGTCGCCATTGAACTCGGCTCATCCAGAATGACTGGTGTTGCAGGAAAGAAAAACCTGGACGGCAGCATACAAGTGCTGGCCGTGGTGAAGGAAGATTCGTCTTCTTTTATCAGAAAGGGTTATGTCAACAACATCGACAAGACTGCCCAGTGCATTGTTAATGTTGTCAGCAAACTGGAAAAACAATTGAAGACCAGTATTAAATGTGTGTATGTCGGTGTGGGCGGTCAGTCTATCCGCTCCGTACACAATGTCATTACCAAAGACCTGCCCGCTGACACTGTAGTGACTGAGACTATGGTCAATGACCTGCTGGATGCCAACCGCAATATGGAGTACCCCGACTTGGAAACTATTGACGTGGCTGTTCAGGAGTATAAGGTCGACACGCAGAACCAGTTGGATCCAGTAGGTATTCCCTGTAGTCATATTGAGGGCAACTTCCTGAATATTCTCCAACGCAAGACCTTGAACAACAATCTGAATCTGTGTTTCAAGACCGCAAAAATCAATGTTGCCGACCTGTTTCTTGCTCCGTTGGCACTGGCTGATAGTGTACTTACAGAGACGGAAAAACGTTCGGGGTGTGCCCTCGTTGACCTTGGTGCCGACACCACCACGGTCAGTGTGTATTGGAAGAATGTACTTCGTCATCTTGCGGTCATCCCGCTGGGTGGCAACAACATCACCAAGGACATTGCCTCGTTGTTGATAGAAGAAAACGATGCCGAGAAGATGAAACTGGAATATGCCTCGGCCTTTACAGACATCAGTGAGATTGACAGCGAGAAGAAATATCCTATTGACGACGACCGTCAAATCGATTGCAGTAAGTTCATCGAGATTGTTGAGGGACGTATGGAGGAAATTATTGCCAATGTGTGGTGTCAGATACCCGACGAATATTGCGACAAACTACTGGGCGGCATTGTTCTCACTGGTGGTGGTTCCAATATGAGGCAGATAGAAAAAGCATTTGCCAACTACACCCACATCGAAAAGGTTCGTGTGGCCAAGTCGGTCAACCTGACCATCATTGGCAACCAACCCGAGATGATGGCCAAGGATGCGCGTATGAATACTGTACTCGGCATACTGGCCAAAGGAGACATTAACTGTGCTGGGAGAGATTTGTCCGAGAATGACTTGTTTGGCAGTACAGAAAGAGGAATCGACACCAGTATCGATATTCCCCGCCCTGTTCGTATAGGAGGCGAAATACCGCCGGGAGTCGTGCAGACCGCAGAAGAGCGGCAACTGGCCAGTGACTTGGCGCGCAAGAAGAAAGAGGAAGCCGATGCGGCCAAGCGGATGGAGGAAGAGGAGAGGGCCAGAATTGAAGCGGCCGAGCGTCGGAAGAATAGTTTTGCCAACAAGATGGTGGGCTGGCTGAAGAGGGTTGGCAAGGAGTTTACGCAGGAAGAGGAATAAAACCAAAAACGGAATATTATGAGTGAGACAAACAATATATTGGATTTCGGTGGTCTGGAAAAGGAAAACAGCATCATCAAGGTTATTGGCGTAGGTGGCGGTGGCGGCAATGCTGTCAATCACATGTATCAGAAAGGCATCCACGACGTGAATTTTGTGGTTTGCAATACTGACTATCAAGCGCTCAACGACTCTCCCGTTCCTGTCCATCTTCAGTTGGGCAAGGAGGGACTTGGCGCGGGTAACAAGCCTGAGAAAGCCCGCGAGGCCGCAGAAGAGAGTGCCGAGGACATCAAGAAAATGCTGGACGACGGCACCCGTATGGCATTTATTACGGCCACTATGGGTGGTGGAACAGGCACCGGAGCTGCTCCTGTCATTGCTCGTATCTCAAAAGAAATGGGCATCCTGACGGTGGGTATAGTCACCATTCCCTTCCGCTGGGAGGGAACCAAGAAGATAGATCAAGCCCTTGATGGCGTGGAAGAGATGGCAAAACACGTAGATGCTTTGTTGGTCATCAACAACGACCGTCTGCGTGAAGTCTATCCGGACCTTTCCGTGCCGGAGGCATTCGGCAAGGCCGATGATACGCTTTCCGTTGCCGCTAAATCCATCTCGGAAATCATCACGGAACATGGACTGATAAACCTTGATTTCAACGACGTGAAGACCGTGCTGAAAGACGGTGGAGTGGCCATTATGTCTACTGGTTATGGCGAAGGCGAAGGCCGCGTAAAGAAAGCCATTGAGGCTGCCATCAATTCACCGTTGCTCAACGAGACGGACGTGTTCAATTCCAAGAAGATACTCCTTAATATCACGTTTGCCGGTGGCAAGAACGGTGAGCAGGGCTTGATGATGGAAGAAATGGGCGATGTCAACGAGTTCATGGAAAAGTTCGGTGACTTTGAAATCAAATGGGGACTTGCCATCAATCCGGAATTGGGGAAAAAGGTGAAGGTTACAATCCTGGCCACTGGGTTTGGCGTGGAACATGTGGAGGGTATGGACAGCCACATCAAGCGACACACCACCCAAGAGGACTCCTTGGCCATTGAAGAAGCGGCCAAGAGGGAGGAGCGAAGAGATCGTTTCTATCGCGACAAGCAGACCAAGAGCCGTTATCGCCGTCGGCCGCATATTTATCAGTTTAGTGCCGAGGACCTTGACAATGAGGATGTCATTTCTGCCGTGGAACAGAGTCCGACCTATAAGCGCACTCGGGAAATTCTAGAGAATATCCGCAATCAGGCAAACGGTCGGACGGATGCATCTGACGGGTCGTCTAAGGAAAACCTTCAGGGAACTATCGTGTTTACGTAGTTCTACAAGGCCATGGTGGATGGGCTTTTGCTTTCCCGTCAGTCAAACAACTGTTGCAGCACCTCCACGCTTTTCAGTTCTGGAAAGTCGGGGAGGTGAATTCTGTAGTAGTTGAGAAGCACTGCTGTGATGCGGTTTCGTTCCCAGCGCGACATGCGGAACAGTCGCATCGTGGCGTAGTTCATGCGCATGAGTTGCTGCAATATGGTGGCATCAGCGGCGGCAATGAAATCACGGTGCACCGGGACTGTTGCGGAGAAGCAACTGGTCCTTAGGTCAAATACGCATCCCTCCCGATAATTCTCCAGATTGGGGTAAAATCCCAAAAAGCGTGAGATGCGCATCAGAAACGTCAGGTGGAAATTGGCGTAGTCTTCATTGGCCGCGTCAAGCCATTGCAGCGAATCGCAGATGTAGTCAAACAAGGCGACGTTGCGCTGTTCCAAGCGTAGACTGTGGCAAAGGAATTCCGCAAGAAAGAGCGTGATGGCCGTCTTGTCGGCATGGAGCGGGATGGAAGAGGCCGGAGCGGCCAGACGCACCTCTTTCAGGTTTTGCAACTGTCGGTTGGGCCTGATGTCACAGGTCAGTTCCAGTAGCGTCATCGGCTGGAAATACAGTTTCTTCATCTTACCCTTGCCCGAACTGCTCAACGCTACGGAGAACGACACCCTTCCCGCCTCTTTGGTGAACGTGTCAACGATGATTTTGTGGTCGCCATACTTGACGGTGCGTAGCACAATCGCTTCTGTTTTTGTATTCATGAGGGCGAAATTACGAAAAAGACGGGAATAAAAAGCATTTTTATAGAAGAAAATTTTGTAGAATAAAAATTAAGCAGTAATTTTGCAGCCGCTAAGAGGCGTATGGTCCCTTCGTCTATCGGTTAGGACGAGAGATTTTCATTCTCTAAAGAGGAGTTCGACTCTCCTAGGGACTACCAGTTTAAGTCCGCCATCTGTGCAGCGATGCACAGCCGGAACGCCGGAAGGGTGGTGGAGGTCTCCGGGGTGACCCGGGTCAAGGCCGCTCAGGGCAGTCGTGATGATGCAAGACCCATAAGCTTTAATCAACAGTATCAATTCAAAAACAATTCAAAACAATGGCAAATCACAAGTCATCTCTCAAGAGAATTCGTCAGGACAAAGCAAAGGCCCTGCACAACCGTTATTACGCAAAGACCATGCGCAACGCTGTTCGCAAGTTGCGTGCCATGACAGACAAGGACGAGGCTTTCAAGCTCTATCCCAGCGTGCAGAAGATGCTGGACAAGCTGGCAAAGAACAATATCATCCATAAGAACAAGGCTGCCAACTTGAAGTCGAGCCTTGCTCAGCACATCAACAAACTCGGATAGGAGCACCCTATACCAAACATCCAAGAGCCACATTCTGAAAAAAGGATGTGGCTCTTGGCATTTTTGTGCCTAAAACGTTCCGATAAGTCGCGGATTTTTCGTATCTTTGCAGCCTGTTAAGCAAAAAAAACAAATGGCAGAAGACATCAAGACTGAAAATAACTATTCCGCGAGTAACATTCAGGTGCTCGAAGGACTCGAGGCCGTGCGCAAACGTCCGGCCATGTATATCGGTGACATTAGCGAGAAGGGCCTGCACCATCTGGTGAACGAGACCGTAGACAACTCCATCGATGAGGCGATGGCCGGCTACTGTACCCACATTGAAGTGACCATCAACGAAGACGAGTCGATTACAGTTCAGGACAATGGCCGTGGCATTCCCGTGGACGAACATCAAAAGATGCACAAGTCGGCCCTTGAGGTAGTTATGACGGTGCTCCATGCCGGCGGAAAGTTCGACAAGGGCAGCTATAAGGTCAGCGGAGGTCTGCACGGTGTGGGTGTGAGTTGCGTCAATGCGCTCTCCACGCACATGATGTCGCAGGTGTTTCGCAACGGCCACATCTATCAGCAGGAATACGAGAAGGGCAAGCCCCTCTACGACGTGAAGATTGTTGGCGATACAGACAAGACTGGCACGCGTCAGCAGTTCTGGCCCGACCCTACCATCTTCACCACCACCATCTATAAGTATGACATCATTGCCAAGCGTATGCGCGAACTGGCCTATCTCAATGCCGGAATCACCATTACGCTGCGCGATATGCGTCCCGATGAAGAGGGCAAGACCAAGGAAGAGATATTCCATGCAAAGGATGGCCTGAAGGAATTCGTGCGCTATGTGGATCGCCATCGCACGCACCTCTTCGACGATGTGATTTATCTGAAGACCGAGAAGCAGGGCGTACCCATTGAGGTGGCTGTAATGTACAACACCGACTATTCGGAGAATATCCATTCCTACGTCAATAATATTAATACCATCGAGGGCGGTACTCATCTGACGGGTTTCCGCATGGCGTTGACCCGTACATTGAAGGCTTATGCCGATGCCGACGCGCAAATATCCAAGCAGATAGAAAAGGCGAAGATCGAGATTGCGGGTGAGGATTTCCGTGAGGGTCTTACCGCCGTCATCTCCATCAAGGTGGCAGAGCCGCAGTTTGAGGGACAGACCAAGACCAAGCTCGGCAACTCCGAGGTGGCTGGTGCTGTGCAACAGGCCGTGGGCGAAGCTCTAAGCAATTATTTGGAGGAACATCCAAAGGAGGCCAAACTCATCTGCGACAAGGTGGTGTTGGCCGCAACAGCGCGCATTGCAGCCCGCAAGGCTCGCGAGAGCGTGCAGCGCAAGAACCCCATGACAGGAGGTGGACTGCCCGGCAAACTTGCCGACTGCTCCAATAAAGACCCGAAGGCGTGCGAGATATTCCTCGTCGAGGGAGACTCAGCCGGCGGTTCTGCCAAGCAGGGTCGCGACCGCCATTTTCAGGCCATCCTGCCGTTGCGTGGTAAGATTCTCAACGTGGAGAAGGTACAGTGGCACCGTGTGTTCGAGGCCGAGTCCGTGATGAACATCATCCAAAGCATCGGCGTGCGCTTCGGTGTCGATGGTGAGGGCGACCGCGAGGCTAACATTGACAAGTTGCGCTACGACAAGATTATCATCATGACCGATGCCGATGTCGACGGTTCCCACATCGACACCCTCATCATGACTCTGTTCTACCGCTTCATGCCACAGGTTATTCAGGGGGGTCACCTTTACATTGCCACGCCGCCCTTGTACAAGTGTACCTATAAGAAGATTTCGGAATACTGCTACACCGAGCAGCAGCGTCAGGCTTTCATTGACAAATACGTGGACGGCCGCGACGAGGACAAGAGCCTGCACACGCAACGCTACAAAGGTCTTGGTGAAATGAATGCCGAACAGCTTTGGGACACGACCATGAACCCAGCCAACCGTCTGTTGAAACAGGTGACGATTGAGAATGCTGCCGAGGCCGACGAAATCTTCTCCATGCTGATGGGCGACGATGTGGAGCCGCGCCGCGAGTTCATTGAGAAAAACGCCACTTACGCCAACATCGACGCGTAACCACTATGCTTTTCCTTCATCCAGCAACTGTGCTGCCACGGCACACAGTTCGCTGTACCATGTGCTACCGAAGCGTCGCGTCAGCGGTTCTTTGAGGAAGCGGAACACGGGCACCTGTAGCTCGTGTCCTTTCTTGATGGCATCCTTGCAGACGCTCCAGCGGTTGTAGTTCAGTCCGACGAGCCCTCCCGAGAAGCGTTTCTCTCGGATGGGGTAGAGCGCACAACTGATGGGCTTGCAGAAGCCTGCCCGCCCATTGCGATAGGCACGCTCTAAGGCGCAGAGACAGCATTCCTTCTCGTAACATGTGAAGACACAGTCCTTTCCGCCCACAATGCTTGTCACGAGGTCGCCGTCCGCATCGCAGTAGGCCACGCCTTGGCGGTCTATCACGGCCTGCGCCGAGGCCGAGAGGTCGTCCCACACGGCATCGAGGCTGTCTTCAATCGCCATTACCTCGCCCTCCGTGACTGGTGCGCCGGCGTCGCCTTCCACACAGCAGATGCCCTTGCACGCATCCAGGTCGCAACAGAAACACTCCGTTAGGATGTCTGACGACACCAGTACGCCGTCAACGTCTATAATGGGTGGGATTTTCATGGTTTGTCTTTTTTTGTTTTACCATTCGATGGGTTGCTGTCTGTGCTCCGTGAGATAGGCATTGCAGCGCGAGAACTGATGCTGGCCGAACCATCCGCCACGGTTGGCACTGAGCGGCGAGGGATGCACCGACTCTAATACGAGATTCCGCTGGCGGTCTATCATGTTGGCCTTGCTGCGCGCATAGCTGCCCCAGAGCATATAGACCAGTTCCTCGCGCCCGGAGGTCAGGGCGCGGATGGCGGCATCGGTGAACTGTTGCCATCCGTAGGTTGCATGACTGTTGGCCTGATGGGCACGCACCGTGAGCGTGGCGTTGAGTAGCAGCACGCCCTGCCGCGCCCATCGCGTCAGGTCGCCGGAGTAGGGGACACTGCCGCCCACATCGTCGTGAATCTCCTTGAAGATGTTCTGCAGCGACGGTGGAAAGCGCACTCCGTCCGGCACGCTGAAACTCAGTCCGTGAGCCTGCCCAGGTTCGTGATAGGGGTCTTGCCCGAGGATGACCACCTTCACGCGGTCGAAGGGGCATAGATTGAAGGCGTTGAAGATCAGCCGTCCCGGCGGATAGCACGGGTATTGGCTGTATTCCGTGCGCACCGTTTGTGTGAGCTGCTGGAAATAGGGCTTGTCAAATTCGGGCTTCAGCCGTTCTGCCCACGAAGGTTCTATCGCTACATTCATGCTGCTTGTTGCGTGGTTTGCGTTTCTGCCTGCGAAGTTACACAAAAAATCCCATAACTCCAGTGCCTTCCTCTGTTTTTCTCTCTGCCCAGCGCGTTTTTTCTCTCTGCCCAGCGCGTTTTTTCTCTCTGCCCAGCGCGTTTTTTTTCTCTGCCCAGCGAATAAAATTCTGTATTAAGAAAATGTCCGAACATCAGGCGGCAATGCTGAAAACTGCAAGAAAACCCGCGAACCCTTGGCGTTGTCGGGAAAAAGCAGTATCTTTGCAGAAACAAACGATGGGGTGATTAACGCTATGCAAACAAGAAGTCATTTGTCAGTACTGGTTCACGACCTTGCCAAGAAATATGGTGGGCGCGAAGCGCTCGTCTATCAGGATTTTGGCGGCGGAGCGTGGAAGTCATTGTCGTGGAGCACGTTCTCGGAAACCGTCAAGAAGGTGAGCAACGCGCTGCTCAACCTCGGTGTGAGGGAACAGGAAAACATCGGGATATTCTCGCAGAACGCCGTACAGTACCTCTTCTGCGACTTCGGGGCTTGGGGCATCCGTGCCGTCACAGTCCCCTTCTATGCCACCAGTAGCGAGCAACAGATACAGTTCATGGTCAACGACGCCAGGGTACGCTTCCTCTTCGTGGGTGAACAGGAACAATATGACCGGGCACGCCGTGTCATTTCGCTCTGCCCCACGCTGGAACGTATCATCGTCTTCGACCCTGCCGTACACCTCTCGCAGCACGACTCCAGTGCCATCTATTTCGACGAGTTTCTGAAGCTCGGCGAGACGTTGCCCCGCCAGACGGAAGTGGAACAGCGGCAGCGCGAGGCCACGGGCGAAGACATTGCCAATATCCTCTACACCAGCGGTACCACGGGCGACTCGAAGGGCGTCATCCTGACCCACGGACAGTTTCTCTCGGCCATCATCGCCAACGACCAGTGTGTCGAGGTGGGCGAGCACGACCGCGTGATGAATTTCCTGCCCTACACCCACATCTTCGAGCGTGGATGGGCATTGCTCAGCCTTTCCGAGGGAGCCACGCTGATTGTGAACACCCATCCGCAGGACGTGCAGCAGGCCATGCGCCAGACGCATCCCACCTGTATGTCGAGCGTGCCGCGCTTCTGGGAAAAGGTCTACCAGGGCGTGATGGAACAGATCGAACACGCCGGAAGCGCGAAGCGCAAGCTGTTCCGCCACGCGCTGGCCGTTGGGCGCAAGCACAACATCGAGTACCTCAGTCTCGGCAAGAAACCGCCGCTGACGCTACATCTTGAATACGAACTGCTCAACCGCACGGTGTTCTCGCTGGTGCGCAAGGAACTGGGACTGGAGAATGCCCATTTCTTCCCCACTGCCGGAGCCGCTGTCAGCGAACATGTCGAAGAATTTGTCCATTCCATCGGGATCAATATGATCGTTGGCTACGGACTCACCGAGTCGCTCGCCACCGTCAGCTGCGACCGCCTCGGCAAGCCCTACACCGTGGGCAGCGTGGGACGTCCCATCCCCGGACTCAGCATACGCATCAGCGAGGAGGGGGAAATCCTGCTCAAAGGCCCCACCATCACACGAGGCTACTACAACCGTGACGACCTGACACGGCAGGCATTTACGGACGACGGCTATTTCCGCACCGGCGATGCAGGCTACCTGAAAGACGGGGAACTCTTCCTGAAAGAGCGCATCAAAGACCTCTTCAAGACTTCCAACGGCAAGTACATCGCACCGCAGATGATTGAGTCGAAACTCCTCGTGGACAAGTATATCGACCAAATCGCGGTCATTGCCGACCAACGGAAGTTTGTATCAGCACTGATTATCCCGGTCTACAGTATGCTTGAGGAGTATGCTCGCGACCACCACATCGCCTTCGACAGCCGCGAACAGCTCTGCAGCAACGCGCAGATCAATGCCATGATGAAGGAGCGGATAGACACCCTACAACAGCAGTTGGCTCACTATGAACAGGTGAAACGCTTCACCCTGCTGCCCCACCACCTCTCGATGGAACGGGGCGAATTGACCAACACGCTAAAAATACGCCGACGGGTGCTCAACGAGAACTACAAGGCACAGATTGACAAGATGTATGAAGACTGACCGTCACCACCATCGACAACAGAACAATGATTACACAAGACCAACTGAAAGATGTCCTCGAACGGACAGACAAACTGCGTCACTATCTGAAGATTGACGAGAAGAAGATAGAATTTGAGGAGGAAGACCTGCGCACACAGGCACCCGACTTCTGGGAAGACCAGAAGCGCGCCGAGGCACAGATGAAGAAGGTGAAGGCCATCAAGAAATGGATTGACGGCTACAATGAGGTGAAGGCTGCCGCTGACGAGCTGCAGCTGGCCTTTGATTTCTATAAAGAAGAGATGGTGAGCGAGGAGGAAGTTGACACAGACTACCAGCGCGCCATCACCCTGATAGAGGAGCTGGAGCTGAGAAATATGCTTCGGCAGAAGGAAGACCCCATGGAGTGCGTGCTGAAAATCAACTCCGGCGCCGGTGGCACCGAGAGCCAGGACTGGGCTTCGATGCTTATGCGCATGTACCAGCGCTGGGCGGAGGCACACGGCTATAAGGTCAGCATCTCCAACCTGCAGGACGGCGACGAGGCCGGCATCAAGAGTGTCACGATGCAGATAGAAGGTGGAGAATACGCCTACGGATACCTCAAGAGTGAAAACGGTGTGCACCGCCTGGTGCGCGTCTCACCGTTCAACGCACAGGGCAAGCGCATGACCTCATTTGCTTCCGTATTCGTCAGCCCACTGGTCGACGACACCATCGAGGTCTATGTCGACCCCGCAAAACTCTCCTGGGACACGTTCCGCTCCAGCGGAGCCGGTGGACAGAACGTCAATAAGGTGGAGTCGGGCGTGCGACTGCGCTACTGGTACACCGACCCTGACACGGGCGAGGAGGAAGAGATTCTCATCGAGAACACCGAGACGCGCGACCAGCCCAAAAACAAGGAACGCGCCATGGCGTTGCTCCGCTCGCAACTCTACGACCGCGCCATGAAGAAACGCCTGGAGGCACAGGCCAAGATAGAGGCCGGAAAGAAGAAGATAGAATGGGGCAGCCAGATACGCAGCTACGTGTTCGACGACCGCCGCGTGAAAGACCACCGCACCAACTACCAGACCTCGGACGTGGACGGCGTAATGGACGGCAAGATAGACGGGTTCATCAAAGCCTACCTTATGGAGTTCCCCACGACCGACGAAGAATAAAGGAACAGAAATCATCTAACACACTAAAACAAGAATATTATGAGTAAACAAAGCAGGGCTAAACGCGATGCGTGGGCCAAGAAACAAGAGAAGAAGGGTTTAAATCTGATATGGTGGATTATCGGAGGCCTCATCGGTCTCGGTTTCCTCTATATGCTCTGGGCCATGGTCATCCTCTCCTAAGCACGATGGCTACCGAGACAGAACGCAAGTTCCTTGTACGGGACAGCTCCTACAAGGAACTTGCCTTTTCCCACAGTCGTATTCGACAGGGCTACATCTGCCGGGAGAGCGGACGGACGGTGAGGGTGCGCACGCGCGACGACCGTGCCTACCTCACTATCAAGGGACCGCGCCAGGCCGACGGCCTGTCGCACTATGAGTTTGAGAAAGAGATTGCCATGGACGAAGCCTGCGAACTGATGAAGCTCTGCCGGCCGGGAATGGTGGACAAGACGCGCTGGTTGGTGCGCCACGCCGACCACGTGTTTGAGGTGGACGAGTTCTACGGCGACAATCAGGGACTGGTCATGGCCGAAGTGGAACTGAAACGTGCCGATGAGCCTGTGGAACTGCCCGCCTTCATCGGGAAGGAGGTCACGGCCGACCGCCGCTACTACAACAGTCGACTCTGCGAGCACCCCTTCTGTCAATGGGGCACTCCGTCATAGCCACGCGCCACTACCGCCGACAGAAGAACACGCGCCGAAAGAGGAGACCGAGGGCGAACGCCAGCGTGACACCCACGGAGTTGGCCAGCAGGTCGAACCAGTCGCCACTGCGGCGGCCACCTGTACAGTAGGCCTGCAACAGCTCTATCGTTCCACTCATGACGATGGGCAGTAACCAGGCCCAAAGGAATAGTTTCCGACCGTTCAGACGTGTATGACTTCTGAGGTATTCTATCCATACCACCGTCCAGGTACCCCCGTACATAGCGATGTGCACCCACTTGTCCATGAAGGGCACTTCCTCCAGTTCAGTGTGTGGAGGGGTGAAGAACGACAGATACCAAATGGCGGCGATGCACAACAGCGTCAACGGGTATCTTCTTATGGTTTGTGCGATAATTTTCATATTATTCTAATAGTTTTGATGCAAAAGTAGGATTTTTTTTATAATTTTGCAAGCAAAACGAAAATTTTATGTCAGAAAGAGTAGGATTTGGGAGTAAACTGGGCGTTATCCTTGCCACTGCAGGATCGGCCGTCGGACTAGGTAATGTATGGCGTTTTCCCTACCTGACGGGAGAGAACGGCGGAGCCGTATTCATCATCATCTATTTGGCCTGCGTATTACTGTTGGGACTGCCCTGTATGATTAGCGAGTTTATCGTGGGGCGGCATGGTCAGTCGAACACGGCACGCGCCTACCACAAGCTGTCGGGAGGTAGCGCCTGGAAACTCGTGGGTTATATGGGCGTATTCACCGGCTTCCTCATCACAGGCTATTACGCCGTGGTTACGGGCTGGTGTGTGCAATACATCTGGGCCTCGCTCATCGGACAACTGCAGGGCACACCCGACTATTTCAAGACCTATTTTGCCGAGCTCTCGGCAGACCCCGTGCGTCCCGTGCTTTGGACCTTCCTCATGCTTGGCGTGACGTACCTCATTATCGAACATGGTGTGCGCAACGGCATTGAGAAAGCCTCGAAGATGATGATGCCCACGCTCTTCATCCTGTTGATAGTCATCGTGGTGGCCTCCTGTATGTTGCCCGGAGCAAGCAAGGGTATCGAGTTTCTGTTCAAGCCCGACCTGTCGAAGATCTCCGGCGACGTGTTCCTCAGCGCACTGGGACAGTGCTTCTTCTCGCTGAGCATAGCCATGGGATGCCTCTGCACCTACGCCAGCTATTTCTCGAAACACACCAATCTCACCACTTCGGCCGTGCAGATTGCCGGCATCGACACACTCGTGGCCATCTTGGCCGGACTGATGATCTTCCCCGCCGCATTCTCCGTGGGCGTGAATCCAGACTGCGGCCCATCGCTCATCTTCATCACCCTGCCCAACGTCTTTGCACAGGCATTTTCCAGTATGCCCGTCGTGGGCTATTTTGTGGCGTTGCTGTTTTTCCTGCTGCTGACACTGGCTGGCCTCACCTCACTCATTTCGCTGCATGAGGTCAGCACGGCCTTCTTTCAGGAGGAGTTCACGCTGACGCGCAAGAAGGCCGCCCTCCTCGTGACGATCTCTACCGCCGTCGTCGGTGCCTGCTGCTCTCTGTCATTGGGTGCGGTAGACTGTTTGGTCATCGCCGGGAAACCCCTGTTCGACTGGTTCGACTTCATCACTGGCCAGATCTTCCTGCCTATCGTAGGCTTCCTCACCTGCGTGTTCATCGGTTGGTTCGTGCCACACAAAATCGTGCGCGATGAGTTTACCAACTACGGCACACTGCGCAGCAAATGCTACATCCGCCTGTTCCACTGCTATATCTTCCTGATTAAATACGTCTGTCCACTGGCCATCCTCCTCATCTTCCTCCACCAGTTGGGACTGCTGTAAATTCCAACTGGACAGCACGAAAAAGCGGCAACCGGACTGCTCCGTTTGCCGCTCTCGGTCGGGATGAGGCGACTCGAACGCCCGACCCCTACGTCCCGAACGTAGTGCGCTACCAACTGCGCTACATCCCGATTTTGCGGTGCAAAGGTACGAATTATTTGTGAATAACGAAGAGAAAAACGCTTTTTTTTGCGTTTCTTGCCCGAAATACCGTCTGTTTGTCAGAGCAATTCGGGCAGTTGGAACAGTTTCGTACCGTTAGAACCCTTGATGAGGATGTATTTGTCGGACGGCTGTCGGGCGGCGATGGCGGCCTTCACCTCCTCCACATCCCGGAACTTGCGGAACGGGCAGTCGGTTTTTTCAAACTCCTCACCGACGAGCCACACCTCCTCGAATCCAGCCGCTGCAAGACTATCCACCACCTTTTGGTGCTCCTCTGCCGAGACCTGCCCCAACTCGCGCATATCCCCCAAAATGACCATCTTGGACGGAACGTCCATAAGGCGGAAGTTGTCGATGGCCGCCTGCATGCTCGACGGGTTGGCGTTGTAGGCATCCACCACCAGATGGTTGTACGCTGTGACGGTCATCTGCGAGCGGCTGTTGGTGGGAACATATTGGGCAATGGCACTGTTGATGCGGTCGAACGGCACGTTGTTGACGTACCCCACGGTGATGGCAGCCAAGATATTGTCAAGGTTGTAAGCTCCGATAAGATGCGTCTGCACCTCCATCCAGTCGCTCGTGTAACCTGCCTCGCTGTCCTGTTCGCGCCAGCGGAACTTCAAGAAGGGCGCGCACGACATTATTTCACCGTGTATCAGAATGTCAGGATTGTTACTCTGCCCGTAATAATAGAGATCGGCCAAGCCATGCGTCATCGCCATTAGATGGTCATTGTCGCGGTTGACGAAGACGGGACACTCGTTTGCCCGGAAGAAGTCATACAGCTCCCCCTTGGTGCGGCAGACCCCTTCGAACGATCCGAAGCCCTGCAGGTGGGCGCGCCCCACGTTGGTGATGAGCCCGCAGGTAGGCTCGGCCGTCTCCACCAGCGTCTTGATGTCGCCCGGATGGCTTGCCCCCATCTCCACCACCGCAATGTCGCAGTCGTCGTCCAGACGGAACAGCGTCTTCGGCACACCGACATCGTTGTTGTAGTTGCCCTCCGTGGCCATCACGTTGTAGCATGTGGCGAGCACGGCCTTCACCAGTTCTTTCGTCGTCGTTTTGCCGTTGGTTCCGGTGATGCCCACAACGGGTATCTGGAACTGGCGGCGGTGTTCGCGTGCCAAGTCCTTATAGGTCTGCAGTGTATCCTCCACGAGGATGTAGCGAGGGTCGTTTTTCTGCACCTCTGGGGCAGTGTATGCGCTGACGATGGCATAGGCACAGCCCTGTTCTATGGCATTCTGTGCGAAGCGGTTGCCGTCGAATGAAGCCCCCTTGAGTGCCAGGAAGATGCTGTCTTTCGGACATTCGCGCGAGTCGGTAGTGATGCACGGATGAGCCTGATAGAGTCGGTAGAGTTCTTTGGTGTCCATGGTTTGAATGTTGTTTTTCGCGGTCAAAGGTACGAATAATTGAGAGATTTTCAAAATAAATTTGGAGTTTCTCTCACTTATTCGTACCTTTGCGCGAAATAGCAGACGGCCAAGATGGAATATACCCTGAATTGCAACGGAAAACTGGTGTCGCTGTCCACGCCGCAGGTGATGGGCATCCTGAACGTGACGCCCGACTCCTTCTATTCGGAGAGCCGGAAACAGACCGAACGCGAGATCGCGGAACGTGTCGGGCAGATTCTGTCCGAGGGCGGCTCCATGATTGACGTGGGCGGCTGTTCCACCCGTCCAGGCAGCGACCCCGTTGACGAGGTGGAGGAGCTGCGCCGTGTGCGCATGGCACTCGCAATTGTGCGCCGTGAAGCCCCCGATGCCGTGGTCAGCGTAGACACCTTTCGCCCGGAAGTGGCGCGGATGGCTGTCGAGGAGTTCGGTGCCGACATCATCAATGACGTGTCGGAAGGCGCAGACCCGACCATGTTCCGCACCGTGGCACGGCTGGGTGTGGTGTACATCCTCATGTCCGTTGCTCCCACCATTCCCGAAATGATGAAGCGCTTCGCCCGCGAGGTGCAACAGTTGCGCGACTGCGGACAGAAGGACATCATCCTCGACCCTGGCTTCGGCTTTGGGAAGACCCTTCAGGAGAACTACGACGTGATGTACCACCTCGACCTGCTCGACGCGCTCGCCCTCCCCGTACTGGTGGGCATCTCGCGCAAACGCATGGTATGGCAACTGCTGGAAAGCAGTCCGCAGCAGGCACTCAACGGCACATCCGTGCTCAACACCATTGCGCTCATGAAGGGAGCGGCTATCCTACGTGTCCACGACGTGAAGGAAGCCGCGGAGTGTGTGCGCATCGTAGGACAGATGAACCCCGACAACAAACAATAGCCTATGTTCTTTGAATTCGGTATAAAGGATGCCATCGACATCGTCCTCGTAGCACTGATACTCTACTACTTCTACCGTCTGATGAAGGAGTCGCGCTCGCTGCCCGTGTTCATGGGCATCCTGGTGTTTGTCGTGCTGTGGCTTCTTGTTGCGCAGGTGCTGGAGATGAGATTGCTGGGCAGCATCATGGACAAGCTGGTCAGTGTGGGTGTCATCGGACTCATCGTACTCTTTCAGGACGACATTCGCCGCTTCTTCTACAATCTCGGTGCACACCAGCGCGTGAAGGGCATCCGTCGCCTTTTCTCCGGCGAGGACCGCCACAAGGACAAGGAAGGACTCAAGCGCACCATCATGCCCATCGTGATGGCCGCCCTCAACATGAGCAAGAAGAAGGTCGGGGCACTGATTGTGATGCAGCGCACCGTGCCGCTCGACGATGTGGCACAGACGGGCGAAGCGATTGATGCTAACATCAGTCAGCAACTCATTGAAAACATCTTCTTCAAAAACTCGCCGCTCCACGACGGTGCACTCATCGTGGCCGGCAAACGCCTCAAGGCTGCCGGATGCATCCTTCCCGTCAGCCACGAACAGGATATTCCTAAGTCGCTTGGACTACGCCACCGCGCAGCACTCGGCATCTCGCAGGACAGCGACTGCGTGGCCGTGGTGGTCAGCGAGGAGACGGGTGGCATCACCGTGGCCATTGGCGGACAACTTCAGTTGCGTCTCACGGCAGAGAAGCTGGAGAGCATCCTTACCGAGGAAATGATGAAAATAATCTAAAATTATTTCGTTTCTGCAGACGGGTTTCGAATATTTTTAGTACTTTTGCAAAGTGGATATGGCAAAACAAACATTACATCAAAAAGAACAAACTATAAACTATGGATTTATTAAGTCAAATCGTTGCGCGTGCAAAGAGTAACAAGCAGCGCATCGTGCTCCCCGAAGCAACGGAGGAACGTACACTCAGAGCTGCCGACCGCGTGTTGGCAGAAGACATGGCCGACATCATTCTCATCGGTAATCCCGATGAAATCAAGGCATTGGCTGCCCAGTGGGGACTGAACAGCATCGGCAAGGCCACCATCATCGACCCGGAGAACAACCCCAAGAGCGAAGAGTATGCCGCCCTGTTGGCAGAGCTTCGCAAGAAGAAGGGCATGACCATTGAACAGGCCCGTGAACTCGTGAAGAACCCACTCTACCTTGGTTGTATGATCATCAAGACGGAAGGTGCAGACGGCCAGATTTCCGGCGCGCTCTCTACCACGGGTGACACTCTGCGCCCGGCACTCCAGATTATCAAGTGTGCACCGGGCGTTTCGTGTGTCAGTGGTGGCATGGTGCTCATCAGCAAACAGAAAGAATATGGTGAGGACGGCGTACTCGTGGTGGGCGACGTGGCGGTTACGCCCATGCCCAATGCCAATGAGCTGGCACAGATTGCGGTATGCACGGCTCAGACCGCGCGCGCCGTGGCTGGATTTACCGACCCTCGTGTGGCCATGTTGAGCTTCTCCACCAAGGGCTCTGCCAAGCATGAGGTGGTGGACAAGGTCGTGGAGGCCACAAAACTGGCCCACGAGATGGCTCCCGAACTGAAGATTGACGGCGAGCTTCAGGCCGATGCCGCCCTCGTGCCCAGCGTAGGAGCAAAAAAGGCTCCCGGCTCGGACATCGCTGGAAAGGCCAATGTCCTCATCTTCCCCAACCTCGAAGTGGGCAACATCGGCTACAAGCTCGTGCAGCGTCTTGGCGATGCCGTGGCTATCGGCCCCATCCTTCAGGGCATCGCGCGCCCGGTCAACGACCTCTCCCGCGGCTGTTCGGTAGACGACATCTACTATATGGTGGCCATCACCGCCTGTCAGGCCATGGATGCAAAGGCAAACAAATAACAAGCAAACCATACGAAAAAGATGAAAATTCTGGTATTAAACTGCGGTTCGTCCTCTATCAAGTACGCTTTGTACAACATGGACAACAAGAGCGTGATGACCTCTGGCGGTGCTGAGCGCGTAGGGTTGGACGGTGCCTTTGTCAAGGTGAAGCTGCCCAACGGTGAGAAAAAGCAGATCATGCACGACATCCCCGAACACACCGAGGGTGTGAAGTTCATCTTCTCCCTGCTCACCGACCCCGAAATCGGAGTCATCAAAGACCTCAAGGAAATTGATGCCGTAGGCCACCGTATGGTGCACGGTGGCGAGAAGTTCAACAAGTCGGTGCTCCTCACCGACGAGGTGCTGAAGGCATTTGAGGAGTGTTCCGACCTGGCTCCGCTCCACAATCCTGCCAACCTGAAGGGTGTCAATGCCGTCAAGGAACTCATGCCAGGACTGCCCCAGGTGGGTGTGTTCGACACGGCTTTCCATCAGACCATGCCGGCCAAGGCGTATATGTACGCCATTCCCTACGAACTGTATGAGAAGTATGGTGTGCGCCGCTATGGCTTCCACGGCACCAGCCACCGCTACGTGTCTGCCCGCGCCTGCGAGTTCTTGGGCATCAAGGCCGAAGGCACCAAGATGATTACCTGCCACATCGGAAACGGCGGTAGCGTGGCTGCAGTAGTTGACGGCAAGTGTATCGACACCTCCATGGGACTCACGCCGCTGGAAGGTCTGGTGATGGGCACGCGCTCGGGCGACATCGATGGCGGTGCCGTGACGTTCCTGGAGAAGAAGCTCGGTCTCGATGCCGACGGCATGAGCAATCTGCTCAACAAGAAAAGCGGTGTGGCTGGCATTACAGGCGGTTCGTCGGACATGAGGGACGTGGAGAATGCCGCCAAGGCTGGTGAACCCCGCGCCCAGCTGGCACAGGCCATGTATTTCTACCGCATCAAGAAGTATATCGGAGCCTATGCTGCCGCCATGGGCGGTGTGGATGTCATCGTCTTCACGGCCGGTGTCGGCGAGAACCAGGTGAGCATGCGCTCGGAGGTCTGCAAGGGACTGGAATTCCTCGGCGTGAAGTTCGACGAGTCCAAAAATGGGGTACGCGGAGAAGAGACCGTCATCTCAGCCGACGACTCCAAGGTGAAGGTCGTAGTCATCCCCACCGACGAGGAGCTGATGATTGCCACCGACACGATGAACCTGCTCTAAAAACTGCTGTTACAAGCACTTGAGTTTATACACAGAAAGGCCGTCTACCGCTCCATATCATGGATTGTGCAGACGGTCTTAATGTTTTTTCGTGAAGCTGCCAAACATTTTGATGGAAAGTCTGCCCCCTACAAGAACACTCCTTGGTTAGAGAAAAATATTTTTCCAGTTAGAGAAATATTTTTTCCTAACTGGAAATCTAAAATTAGGGTGCCGGACGCGAGACATCGGCAGGTGGATTGCCCTAAGCAGTCTCCTGGGTATGGTAAGGAGTGGGGTGGGATACATTTTTGTCGAAATACGGCCTTTATATGAGGAAAAAGCAGTAACTTTGCAACATGAAAATAGCCTGTTTACTATAAAAACCTGAACCTACTCATGCAGATAAGACCCCGCATCTTTGAAAAGCTACTTCTCTCACTGCTGTTCATGTTTGCCAGCATCTTCCCCGCTGACGGCATGACAGGAAAGATGTATGAATATGAAAAAATGGCAAGTAGCGTCCTTACCAAAGCCTGTCAGGATAAGTATGGTTTTGTCTGGACTGCGACAGAGTTTGGATTGAGTAGGTTTGACGGCTATCATTTCGTCAACTATTACCATATTGGAAAAGACAGCACCTCCATCTCCGGCAATCTGATTACCACCTTGGCCTGCACTTCGGATGGTGCCATGTTCATCGGGTGCAGCAATGGACTGATGCAGTACGATTACACGTCGGACAATTTCTATAACTTCAAGTTCCCTCACGGCATACATCCCAGAGTAAACTCTATCTCGGAGACTCCACAAAAAAAGCTATGGGTCTCTACTGCGGGACATGGCGTTTACCTCGTAGACCCGGACCGCAGAACCGTTCGCCATGCGCCAAACATTGAAAAAGTGACAGGAAACCGTTATATGACCTTCCTGTATACCGAACGGCGTGGATATACTTGGATTTTTACCAGTACCGGTAGGCTGATCCGGTGCAGAATCAATCATGATACGACACCCACGGCAATTACAGAAGTCCAGACAAACGCGATCCTGCCCATATACATCACAGACGAGGAAAGCGGTCAGCTACTTGTTTTCCTCACAAAAAAGATATTGCGCTTCAATCCGCTAACAGGCCAGTTGACGGATGCTGGTTTTCTGTTGCCGGACGACCTTGAGATGTCGTCGGCATACAAAGCCCCGGACGGCACCATCTATATCGGTTCGAAAGCCCAGGGGCTCTATACTATTAAAAAAGGTGCGAGCGTCGCCCAACAAGAAACGCTTCTTGATCGCCATTATCCGTTGCGTGGCATCTCAGTCAGTAGCATATGCCTTGACAAGACCAACAATCTATGGATGGCCTGTCCGCATCATGGACTATATTTCTGTTCCACCATCAAGCAGAAATTTCTCTCCTGGAACTTTACCCACAATGGCGAAAGACTCTGTGACGGAATTTCTTCCATTACTCCTCCCTGTGGCGATACAGGCGCATTCTGCGTTATGCAGAACAAGGGACTCTTCAAGGTTGATGCGTTCGGCAATACGACGAAATGTGAGGGAATCCCGTCAGACTGCAATGTCATTTTCCGTAGCAGGCAAGGCTCGTATTGGCTGGGGACACAACATGCTCTTTATTCCTTTCATCCACAGACAGGCACCGTCTCCATGGTCTATTCCCTGGAAGGCAAAGGTACGACCAGCATCGCAGAAGACCACAAAGGGCAACTCTATGTCAGCATCTTTGGTGACGGATTCCTCCTGTTCGACCAAAACGGAAAGCTGTCCAGACACTACAACACGCGAAAGAAACCGCAACGGAAAGGGGCTAAATTCGGAAACGACTGGGTTATGCAGATATATTGTGACCAGCAGGGCTTGGTGTGGCTGGCCACCTTGAGCGGCATTTGGTGCTATGACCCAGAGAAAGACTACTTTGTGGATTTTGGAACGGGAGACGGCATCATGAGGGAGAAAAACGTTTCCGCCATTTGCGAGATGCCAGACCACAACCTGATGGTGGGTACCCAGAGCGGCCTCTATCTCTGCAACAGGACATCTGGAAGAGTCGTCCCGTTGCCGGGAGGCGAAGCTCTTGTGGATATGAGCATATCCAGCATGGAACGTGACAATGATGGAGATATATGGATCAGCACCTTAAAGGGCATCTGGCAATACAACAGCAAAGCACGGAAGCTGATCAGTTTTGTGGGCAATCAGGAGATTGCGGAAGAGGAATTCGTCGGCAGAGCATCCTGTCACGACAACGACTTCATCTATTTTGGCTCCAACAGTACGGTGACCTTATTCAGCCCCAACGATTTGAAAGGGAAAGCCCCGTCCACCGGACACGTCCATATCACCCAATTCTCATCCTTGTCAAGGAAATACAATCCGTTGGATTCTAACTATGTGATTCCTTGGGACGACAATCATTTTACGTTGGAGGTTTCTTTGCTCGACAGCAGGAATACCGATGTGTCGTTTGAATATCGCGTCAATGACGGCAAGTGGACGCGATTTGAAAACGAAGGGAACGCGCTCACCTTCACAAAACTCGATTATGGCACATACCAATTGGAGATAAGGGCCTCAAGAGGGGGAATCTGTGTCTCCGACACCAAGCGCATTACCATCAAGGTAGAAGCACCTTGGTATGCCTCTACGGCAGCCCAAGTCGTGTATTGCCTGGCTGGCCTCTCCATATTGTGCCTCATGGCGTTGTATTTCTATCGCCGGCAGAAGGCAAACTTTGAGGAGGAGAAGATGAGACTGCTGATTAATGCGACACACGATATACGTTCGCCACTGACACTGATATTGGGGCCTATCGACAAACTGAAAGAGTTGGTAAGAAAAAACTGCGATGCAGAGGCCAGAGAAGTCATTGACCGCTATGTCAATACCATAGACCGTAACGTCGAGCGATTGCTGATATTGGTCAACCAGATACTGGATATACGGAAGATCGACAAGCGGCAGATGAAAATCAAATGCAAGGAAACCGACATGGCGGATTTTGCCAAGAAGAGCTGTCTTCCATTTGGATTCATTGCCGAGCAAAGAGGCATCAGTCTCAAGGTAGAAGCTGTTGGGCACGGACTCATAGCCTGGATAGACCCCATTCATTTTGGCAAGGTGATGGCCAATATTTTGGGGAACGCTTTCAAATATACACTGGATGGAGGTGAAATCATCATACGTATCAGCCAAGACGACAAGACACTCACCATCGAGGTGACAGACAGCGGTGTCGGTTTAGGCAACGAAAAGACCTCACGGTTCTTTGAACGGTTCTATCAAGGCAAGGCGTGTCCAGACGGTACAGGCACAGGAATAGGACTCAATCTCGCGATGAATATCGTGAAGCTGCATGGGGGCAGCATTGCTGCGGCCAATCGTACCGACGGACAACGTGGAGCCTGCATTACTATCCAGCTCCCGCGAGGCAACAGCCATCTTGATGCGGAAAACATCTATGTAGAGCCAGAAAACAAAGAAACCAGTCCAAAGGTGATTTACAAGAAGGGGCATATCATGGTTGTTGATGATGATTGCGAACTCTCAGCCTATGTTGCCAGAGAACTCTCTCCCTGGTATCAAGTCGACCGGTTCTCCAATGGACTGGATGCCATGCAGGCCTTGTTCTCACAAGAATACGACTTGGTGGTGAGCGACGTGATGATGTCTGGGATGGATGGAATCTCCTTGTTGAAGAAAATCAAGCAAAATCCGAACTCCAACCACATCCCGGTCATCCTGCTCACGTCAAAGTCGGAAGTGGTTGATCGACTGGCGGGATTTAAGAGCGGTGCAGATGCTTATCTCGTCAAACCATTCACCATAGAAGAACTACACGCCCGTATCGACAATCTCCTTGACACGATGCAGCGGCTAAAGGGGAAATTCACGGGTTCACAACAACAGCTGGACAAAGTGAAGCAAGTAGACGTGAAGGGCAATGACGAGCAACTGATGGCCAACATCATGAAGTCGGTCAACGGTCACCTTAGCGACTGTGACTTCACGGTGGAGATACTTGCCTCTGAAGTAAGCATGAGTGTAGTACAACTGCATCGTAAGATGAAAAAGATGGCAGGAGTGCCTACGGGCAAGTTTATACGCAACATTCGCATGGAACAAGCCCGGAGACTCATTGCCGGGGGCAAACTCAACATTTCGCAGGTGGCCTTTGAAGTGGGTTTCAATGACCCCACCTATTTCTCGACCGTGTTCAAACAGTACTTTGGCAAGTCGCCTTCTGAATATGCAGAAGCGGCTGAGAAATAGGCCCTATCAAGTGTATACGACATTACATTTGATGGGGAAATTCTTGTCCGAAATATGTTTTTTCGGCCCCTTGAAAGGATTTTAAATGCTTATGAAATGTTTTTCAAGGTCATAAAAGGCACAACGTAGTACCTTTGCAGACGTAATTTTGCTTCTTTGAGGAGAACAAGACTTTACAGAATATTCTATTACTAACAATTAACGCTAAACTTAAACAATGAAAAGTAATTTTTTGTTTCTGTTGATGCTTTTCTTCAGCGCCACGGCATGGGGACAAGGCAATCAAGTGAAAGGAAAAGTGGTCTCTGCCACAGACGGTGAACCCATCATCGGTGCTTCTGTTGTTGAAAAGGGAACCTCCAACGGATGTATCACTGATCTTGACGGCCACTTCGTCATCAAAGTTGGAGCCGATGCAAATCTCAGTATCTCTTACATTGGATACCAGACACAGACCGTCTCCGTGAAAGGGAAAGAGCAAGTGACCGTTGAGTTGAAGGAAGACGCGCAGATGCTTGACCAGGTGGTGGTCATTGGTTATGGCACGGCCAAGAAAAGTGACCTGACCGGAGCCGTGATGAGTGCCAATCTGAAAGACTTCGAGAAGGCACCCAACACGAACATCCTGCAGACCTTACAGGGAACAGTACCGGGATTGAATATCGGCCAGGTGTCCACTGCTGGTGGTTCTCCTTCCATTCAGATCCGTGGTAAGAATACCATTTCCGGAAGCACCGATGTCCTCATTGTGCTCGACGGCATCATCTACACGGGTGACCTTTCCTCTATCAACCCTGCGGACATCGAACGCGTAGACATTCTGAAGGATGCCAGTGCCACGGCGGTATATGGTGCCCAGGCTGCCAATGGCGTACTGCTTATCACCTCCAAGAAAGGACAGCAGGGCAAGGCGAAAATCACGTTCTCTTCCTCCTACAGCTTCCAAAGTCCGACCAAGAGCCTGACACCCATGAACCGGGCTGGCATGTTGGAATGGATGAAGGATACGCAGTGGAGCAGTGCCTACACGCAGGAGTCTGGCTACACACAGGACAATCCCAACTTCAACCTTGCGGCTACCGCTCCTGACTCCTATATGCGCGACGCCAGCGGCAATCTCATTGATACGGATTATAACTGGTGGGACGAGTTCACACGGACAGGCCATATCTGGGAGAACAAGTTAAGCATCTCTGGGGGCAATGAGTCTGCCTCTTATCTCTTGTCCGTCAGCAACACAGACCAAGCGAATATGCTTCTCAACGACGACTTCAAGCGCAACACCATCCGTGCCAATATCGACGTGCAGCCGCGCAAGTGGTGGAAGGCCGGCATTCAGGCTTTTGGCTCGTTTGTCAACAAAGATGGTGCAGAAACCTACCTGCCGTTCCTGGTAACCTATAGCCCGTTCGCCTATCCTTTTGACGAGAACGGTGAGATCGTGGCCTATCCGATGGGCGGTGTGATGCGTGACAACCCCTATATGGGTTCTGTTGCCGATGATGTGGAACGACAGAACACCTTCTTCGTCAACCTTTATTCGGAATTCAAGTTGCCGGTGAAAGGCTTGACCTACCGCTTCAATTTCGGTAACAACTACCGCACCTACGAGCATAACTACGCCAACAAATACAGCAACTATCCCAGCGGACAGGCATACAAGAACAGCAATACCTACTATGACTATACGCTTGACAACATCGTGAATTACCAGAACACATTCGGCAAGCATGATGTCGCTGCCACGTTTGTCTATGGTGCCAGTCGCCGTAAATATACCTATACCGGCGCAGAGGCCAAAGATTTTGCACGTCTGAATCTCGGCTTCAACAGTCTGGAACAAGGCAAGGAGCAGTATGTCACTTCCGATGCATGGAAGGAGTCCTTGCTGTATCAGATGTTCCGTGTCAACTATAAGTTTGAAGACAAATACCTTGTCACAGCCACGGTGCGCCGTGACGGTTTCTCCGGCTTTGCTGCCAACAACAAATTTGCCATATTCCCGTCTGTTGCCCTTGGATGGGTGCTGTCCGAGGAAAAGTTCTTCAATGTATCTTGGGTTGACCACCTCAAACTGCGTGGCGGTTATGGTGTCAGCGGTAACCAGACCGGCAGATACTCTTCGCTCTCACGCGTAAACTCCAGCATCAGTTATGTGTTTGGAAACGGTGCCACATCGGGAGTGCTCGGCCAGGAACTGGCTTCACTGGGCAACGCCGACTTGAAATGGGAAAAGACGGCCGGTGTGAACGTCGGCCTTGACTTTACCCTGTTCGGCAACCGGTTGATGGGTACGGTGGAAGCCTACCGCACCACGACACGCGACCTGCTCTTTGACGTAGCAATACCTTCTACCACCGGTTTTACATCCATCCGTTCTAACGTGGGTAAAATCCAGAACTCCGGTATTGAGTTCAATTTGACCTCACGCAACATTGTAACAAAGGACTTTGAATGGACTTCTACGTTCAACATCTCCCACAACTCCAACAAGATCAAGTCGCTGACAGGAAAAGACAGTAATGGCGACGGCGTGGAAGACGATATGACTGCCAGTAGCCTGTTTATCGGCCAGTCCCTTTCCGCTATCTACGACTATAAGGTAGATGGAATCTATCAGATCGGTGACGACATCCCGGAAGGTTTCTACCCGGGTAACTACCGTGTGGTAGACACCAATGGCGACGGCAAGATCACGGCCGACGACCGCACCATCATCGGAAAGACAGACCCTGCTGCACGCATGGGCTTGCTCAACAAATTCACCTATAAAGACTTCACGCTGAGCTTCTTCCTCTATGCCGTAGTCGGTGGAAAGAACGGTTATCTCGGTCAGAACACAAACTCGGTCCGTCCTGATGACAACGGAAAGCGTTACAATCACTTTACAGAGGAAGCCGACCTCTTCTGGTCGCCCAAGAATCCCAGCGGCATCTATGACCGTGCGGCTCAGGACGGTGCTCTTGGCAGCAGCCCCCACCGCTATGAAAAGCGCGATTTCCTCCGTCTGCAGGATGTCACGTTCTCTTATAACCTCCCCCGTGTGTGGATGAACAAGATTGGCATTGACGGCATCAACGTCTATATGAACTGCAAAAACCTGTTGACGCTGACGGGATGGCACGGATGGGATCCTGAGCCAGACATGACCTGTCAGGACGGAAATGGACGCGACATCATTACCGGTAGCGGTTATGCCAACCGTCCTGTCATGAAGAGCATTACCTTCGGTCTCAATGTGAATTTCTAAACGAAAGATTTCAGAACGCTTAAAAGTAACAATTATGAAAAAATACATATACCATTTGATGCTGGCAGCAACCATACTCTCTGGCTCTGCTACCGTAGTGGGTTGCGATGAAGACAAGTTCCTGGAGGAGAAGCCGCTCGACTTCATGGGTGGAGATAACTCTTACCAGACCTCGGCAGACTTTGACGCAGCCACCAATGGCCTGTACAATCTGGTGAGAAAGGAATTTTATTGCGGTTCATACTCCATTATGAATTCCTATCTTACAAGAACGGACTTCACCATTCAGGCCGATCCTCCCATGTCCAATCTGGAGTCAACCCTTAATCCTACAGCAGATCTGCCGAAATGGCATTGGGAAAACCTCTACAAACTGGTGGCACAGACCAACACCATCCTCTCCCGTCTGGGGAATTCGAGTCTGTCCGACAGCGATAAGAAGATGTACGAGGCGAAAGCAAAACTGTTCCGCGCCATGGCTTACCGCACCCTGTGCTATTATTATGGTGGTGTGCCTCTCCAGCTGGAAGAAGTGACCGCTCCAAAAACGGATTATACAAGATCTACCAAAGAGGAGACGCTGGCACAGGCTATTGAGGATGCAGCGTTTGCCGCAGCCAATCTGCCTGACATCACGGCAGTGAATGATGGTGAGGTCAGTGCCCCTGCGGCTCAGATTCTGCTGGCAGAACTGTATCTGGCCATTGGCGAGAACCAGAAGGCCGTAGACGCTGCCACACAAGTCATCAACAACTCGGCTTTTGCATTGATGCAGAACCGTTTCGGCTCACGTGCCAGCGAAGAAGGCGACGTGTATTGGGATCTCTTCCGCCGCGACAACCAAAACCGTGCCAGTGGCAATACGGAGGGCATTTGGGTTATTCAGATTGAGCCAAACATCACCGGAGGTGCCGGCAACACCGGCAATGCCTTCTGGGTAGATGGCGATTTCTGGCAGGAGCGCTGGTTCGGCATCCAGACTGGCTTGTTCCGTTTTGTCAACGAACAGACTGGTGAGGCCATCGCACCGTTCAATTGGCCTATTGGCGACTATACTGGTGGTCGAGGCATCGGCAACTACTACAACACGCAGCACTATTTCCTTGAGATCTGGGGCGGAGAAGACAGCGATGACTACAAGAATGACATTCGAAACTCCAAATACAATTATCCGCGTTCCTACAAGTTCAATAATCCTTCCTTTGTGGCACAATATGGCGACCTCTTTGGCACGGAGATAGACATCATGCACCCGAACCTGCCGGACGGTTGGGATCTGCAGACCGGTGAGGACAAACCGGGCATCACCTCAGCACCCAATGCCATCCCCAATCGCTATATGGGTGCCTATCAAACCAAGTGTACATCGCCCTATAACCATCCGGAAACACAGTATGCTGACAAGTCCACCTACACGTTGACCGGTTCCGCAGGAAAGACCTATCAGGATCAGTATCTCTTCCGCCTTCCCGAGGCCTATCTGCTGAGGGCAGAAGCTTATGTGAAACTGAACCAGAAGGACAAGGCTGCTGCAGACATCAATGTCATCCGTCGCCGTGCCCATGCTTCAGAGGCTACCGCTTCCCAGATGGATATGGACTATATCTTGGACGAACGCCTGCGTGAGTACGGAATAGAAGAGCAACGCCAGTTGACCCTTTCGCGCACGGGAATGATGACAGAGCGGGTGAAGAAATACAACCCGTACTATTCTGCCGCTCATTCTGCGAGTGGGAAAGACTTCGACAGCCATTTCGCCCTCTATCCTATTCCGCAGTCGTTTATCGAAGCCAACACCGATGCCAAGATCGAGCAAAATCCAGGATACGAATAAAACATTTAACAATGTTCTAAACCTTTAGGTTCACGTCCGCTCTCTCAACGGGAGAGCGGACGTTTCATAAAGGTGAGGGCTATCAAATACATTTATGAGAAAAATACTTGCGATGGTCATTGCTGCAATGGCCTTAGTGTCGTCTGCATATGCAGCACCTCAGTTTATCAGCTTCAAACCTACCACAGGCTTCTCTAACCTCAAGGTGGGGAATGCCGCAATTGTTATTGACAAGAACGAAGACAAAGCCATATTCCATGCGGCGCGCAGCCTCTCGGACGATTTCCAGCGCGTAACGGGTGTGCCGCTAAAAGTGACTTCTACCGATAATGATGGGGCATCAACCATTACCGTCGGCACTATCGGATCGCCACTCGTACAGCAGTACGTCAGGGCCGGCATCATTGACGCTAAAGCATTGAAGGGAAAATGGGAGAAGTATGTCATTGTGTGTACCCCAGAGGGGAATATGGTCATTGCAGGCAGCGACCGCCGAGGGTGTGTGTACGGTATCTATGAACTGTCGCGTCAGATGGGCGTGTCTCCTTGGTACTGGTGGGCCGACATTCCCGTTGCGCACCACGACAGCATTTTCATCAAGCCCGGCAGTTATAGTGACGGTGAACCGAAGGTGAAATATCGCGGTATTTTTATCAATGATGAGAATCCTTGTATGCAGCAATGGGCACGAAAGAAATTCGGGGGGATGAACGCCGAGATGTATGCCCATGTCTTTGAACTGCTTCTGCGCATGAAGGCCAATCTGCTGTGGCCTGCCATGTGGGGTTCGTTCAAGGAATACAAGCCCCTCATTCCTGTACTGAAGAATGAAGACGGGGAGTATGAAGGCAACTGCTTTTTTGAGGACGACAGCAGAAATCCGCAACTGGCTCATGAGATGGGCATCGTGGTGGGCACGTCGCACCACGAACCGATGCAGCGTTCACAGCAGGAATGGATTCGCCACAAAACCAACTACGGAAACGGCCAATGGAACTATATGACCAACGAGAATGGGTTGAAGCAATTCTTTAGGGAAGGCATTGAAAATACAAAGGATTGTGAACGCATCATCACCATGGGAATGCGCGGCGATGAAGACCGCCCCATGGAAGATGCCGGTGGCCGCGAGGCAAACATGCGGCTGCTGAAAAAGATCTTCAAGGACCAGCGGAAAATCATTTCCAGCGTTACCGGAAAAGCTGCCGACAAGACTCCGCAGTCCTGGACACTCTACAGTGAGTTGCTCGACTACTATGACACCGGCCTTGATGTGCCGGAAGATGTGACCATCATCCTTTGCGACGACAACTGGGGCGACATACGCAAGATACCCACCGCGAAAACACGCAACCGTAAAGGTGGCTTCGGCATGTACTACCATTTCAGCTATTATGGCGCCCCACGCGCCATGAAATGGCTGCAACAGATGCAGATCCAACAGGTATGGCAACAGATGAACCTCGCCTACGAGAGTGGCATTGACCGGATCTGGATAGCCAATGTCGGGGACATCAAGCCCGCCGAGTTCATGACACAGTTCTTTATGGATTTGGCATGGAACCCGACCGTTTTCCACCAAGACAATCTGATGGACTATACACGTGCCTTCTGCAGCCAGTTCTCCGAGGAACATGCTGATGAGGCCGCAGAAATTCTTGACACCTACAATAAATACGCGGCCAGAGTCTCTGCAGAGATGCTCAATGACAGCACCTATAATCTGGCCAGTGGCGAATGGAAACAAGTCCGCGACGAATTTCTGGCACTTGAGGCAAAAGCACTGAGACTGAAGGAACATATCCGGACAGACTGTCAGCCAGCCTATAAGCAGATTATACTGTATCCCGTGCAAGCGATGGCCAACCTCTACGACCTCTACTATGCTGTTGCCATGAACCGTAAATTATACCGGGACGGCGACTTGACGGCCAATGTCTGGGCCGACCGTGCCGAGCAGTGCTTTGAACGGGACTCGCTCCTTACCCGTGATTACAATGACGTGATGTCGGACGGAAAATGGAAACATATCATGGAGGAAGTACACATTGGCTACACGTCATGGCATGCGCCACAATACAACATCATGCCTGAAGTAAAACGACTCCTGCCCGAGGAAGCCCGGAGAGGAGGCTTTGTCTATCAAGAAAGAAACGGCTGCGTCGTGATGGATGCGCAGCGGTTCTTTGAGGAAAAGACCGACGCGGGAATGGCGTGGACCGTCATTCCTGGCTGTGGAAAGACCACCTCTGCGCTGGCACTGATGCCGTCCTCGAAGGCTCCGTCAAATGCGGTGCTTTCCTATCGGGCAAAGATGCATCCAAAGACAGACAGCGTTCTTGTGCGGCTGGTGTTCTCCACGGTCATGCCTTTCGTAAAGGGTGGTCATAACGTGGAAGTGTCCTTTGCCGGATGCCCGGCCATAACGCTGAATCTGAACAAAGACATGAACTGGGAGCACTGTTATGACTTGATGTATCCTGCTGGTGCCGCCCGCGTGATAGAACTAACGGTGAGCCTGCCCATCCGGCCGCTCTTTTCGGATGTGTTCCAACTGGACATCCGTCCGAAGACAGCGGGCATCGTGTTGCAGCGCATCATCATTGACAATGGTGGCTATCAGCCCTCCATGCTTCACGGCATAGAGTCGGGGTTTTTGATTGATAAATAAGTCAGTTGCAAACCGTAACTAAGGCACTTAGCCATCGTAAGTATGTCACTTACGATGGCTAAATAAGTCACTTATAACTCCTTCCCTATGACGATGCTAAGGTGCAACTTAGTTCATCCCCATATCGGTAGAACCTCTATCCTAAGTCCTTCTCGCTCGACGGTTTGCCGCTGTGAGAAAGTGATGATTCGACATCGGGTGCAGCCTGTAGCAGACGAGGCGGCAAGCAAGCCGCCAACCTCACGTTCTATGTTGTCCTCGTTCAATGTCCAGCAGACTTGTACCAGCTCTGCCACGCGCTCGTCCTTTTGTACGACGAAGTCGCATTCCTTCGACTCGTTGAAGTAGAACAGCCTGTCCTCTTCTCCAAGTGTTCTCTCCAAGTTGAGACAGACGATGTTCTCCAAAGCCTTGCCTGCGTCTTCGCTCTCAGACAGCAGCACGGCATTGCGCAGGGCGATGTCTGCCACGTAGTACTTGGCAGGGGCAGACCGCTGCTTCACCATCGAACGGTCATACTTCTCCACCTTGCGAAGCATGAAGATGTTGCACGCGTAGTCGAGCCACAGGTAGAGGGAATCCTTGGAGACCTTCAATCCTTGCGACTTCAAGTCGTTGTAGATGTTGTTCACGCTAGTTGGCTTCGTGAGATTGTTCATCACGCGCTTCAGGAAGTATCGCACCACCGAGGGCGATGCCCCGATGTGATAATGCTCCATCATATCTCGGAAGAGCATCGTGTTGAAGTAAGACTGCAGTATCTTTACTTTCTCCACCTTGCTCTTCTCAAGAACCACTTCTGGGAAGCCCCCCTCTTTGCAATAGCCACGAAAGGCCACAGCCAACTTTGCCTTGCCCTCCTCGCTAAATGGGTTTGCCCGGATACCCTTGAACGTTAGGTACTCCTCGAAGCTCAAAGGGTACTCGCGATATTCGTCAGGCCACCCCCGCAAGGCGGAAGCCATTTCTTCCGAAAGCATCTTAGCTGTACTGCCAGTCACAAAGATATGCTTACAATAGTTCTTGTATACCCTGAGCACGAAGAGTTCCCATCCTTCCACGAGTTGTATCTCGTCAAAAAACATATACACGTCCCTCAGCGGTGTCTCCGGATACATCTCTCGATAAGCCTGCAACAGCTCATCGAAGTTCTCGGGTGACATGGAGAGAAAACGCTCGTCGTCAAAGCCCATATAGAGTATGCGCTCCCTTGGCACTCCCTGTTCCAAGAGACGGTTGATGGTGAGGCCCAGCAACGACGATTTACCGCAACGGCGAATGCCGGTAACCGTCACGATGCGTTTTCCGTCCAAGGGAAGCAGGGTGCTTCTCTCTTGCAAGTCCAAAGGCAATTCCTCCTGGTGCAAGGCTATGATAGACTGAAAGGTGCTGCGTAGTTCCATTTGCGTATCTTATTTTACTTCTTCATTACCGATGTGTAGACTCCTACACTCGGCTGCAAAGATACAAAGTTTCCTTCTAATAAGGAAACGAACTCGCTATTATTTCCTTTTTGGAAGGGGATAAACTCGTAGATTAAACAGAATGTCGGCTCTTACATATGCATAGGTGTCAATGACGACATAGAGATTGTCTGCTTGCGCTACGATCACCTTTTCTTTTGCGCATCAATCGTTTTGTCAGATTTAGCCTAAAAATCGGCAAAATATGCGCATTTTGTTCCATTTTCTTTCTTTAGTTTGAAGAAATGATTGTACCTTTGCAGCGTTTTTACCCATACCGAAAGCTCCTATGGACAGCGGGTGGGCAGATATACATATTGGTAAAGGCGTTTTTGTGCGCTTTGGTTTTGATAATATTATGCAGGAAAGACAGTTAAACAGACACCAATAT
>CAVBXH010000003.1:0-54892 GCA_963599475.1 Acutalibacteraceae bacterium
GCCTACGTCCGCCAGTTGGGCAAGAGCAAGAAGTACCACCTGTTGCAGCCCGTCTGCCATACGAACACGAAAAACAGGGCGTTGCCCTGGGCTATGAACAGGCAGCCCCCTTCGGGGCGCACATGTTCAGACTGGCTCACTGATCTGGGTATTCGCAGATGACACGCAGCATCCGGGGAAAGAACGACAGCATCTTCAACCGCCTGCCGCCCATCTTCACTCGCGAACAGGCTCGTCAACAGGCTGTGACCGTCAAGGGAAACCGCGCCTCGCGAAACACGGTCATGCAAATGCTGAAGAACTGGCGCAATCAGGGACTCGTAACCTTTACATCCGATTATCAGTATGTGAAACTACAAGAAATGTAAGTGTCATGGGTGTCATTTTCAGTTTGCACTACCAATGTTGCTTCTCGGTGTTCGTTTGTTTGGGGAATGGTTTTGTCTTTGTCTGCCGCAAAGTTACATCTTAGAAATCGGCTATTATTTTGTCAATGGCCACTCTCAGTTGCGGTATGTCTTCCTGCACCGTACGAAAAACGATGTCGGTATCTATCTCAAAGTAGTGGTGGGCAATTTTGTCGCGCATCCGCATCACGCCTGCCCAGTAGACTTCTGGGTATCGGGATAATAGCTCTCCGTGCGTTTGTTTGTCGAGTCCTTTGACGGCCTCTCCAAGGGCTATCAGGTTCATGCAGATGGCATCCAGACGCATCATCCCGCCCGGTGAACAAAGAAAATCATCTGGGTCGTTCACCATGGACAACCGCTCGATAATCGTGTCAATGACCTTGCTGATTTTCTGAAGGGTGTCCTTCGCTATTTCCCGGTCAAACATAGACACTCTCCTTTTGTATGCGTTGCTGCAGCAGGCCGTTCATACCGTCCCTCACTCTCACCAAATCCACGTTGCAGCCGAACATCTGCTCCAGGTCACTCTGAATGCGGTCAAGGGTCAGGAGCGACGGCACCCGCCCCTCATAGCACACGTCAACGTCGCTGCCTTCCGTTTGCTCGCCGCGAGCCACCGAGCCAAAGATGCCAATACGGGTCAGTCCGTACTTGAGCTCGGCTGTCGGTTTGTATAGGCTCAGCAGTCGCAGTATCTCCGTTTTGGTCTTCATGCCGTTTTTTTCTTTTGGGGAATAGTTCTGTCTTTGTCTGCCGCAAAGTTACGCAGAATTGTTGGAAGTTCCAAACTTTTTCCGCTGGTTTTCTCCTTTTGCCCGCTTTTCACTTGCTGGTTGACTCTGCGCAAAGAAATAGCATCCATTTTCCCATCACAAGACAACGGTAAAAAAGTGTCGCAATCTCAAGAAAGATATGAGGTTGCGACATTTTTTAATGGACGAGGTCGCCTATGTTGTCAGATCATCTTCCAGCAAGAATGGAATAACGCCAATATATGTCACTCCGTCATCATCTTTCCACATCTTCTGACTGCCGTCAAGTACTACAATCTTTCGGAAGAAATCGGCAGTGTTGTGGAGTGAATACGTCTCTTGTGCCTTCTTTTCCGGCGTGTCAACGTTCAGGGCCGACTGAATATACACCCTCTCCGTGCCTGTGTTGACGACAAAATCTATCTCATATTGGCACTGCTTGCGCTTGCCATCCACCACTTGCTCCACTTCCACAACACCGACATCCACATTGTATCCCCTATGGATGAGTTCGTTGAACAGCAAGTTCTCCATCAGATGCGACCGTTCTTGCTGGCGGAAGTTCAGCTTGGCATTCCTCAATCCCAGGTCGACGGCATAATACTTCTGGATGGTGTTGAAATACTTACGTCCTTTGACTTTGTATCTTTTTGCACTGTTGAAGAGGAAAGCATCTTCCAGATAGTCAAGGTAGTTCTTTATGGTGTGGTCTGACGTAGATTTATCCAGTAGCGATGCTGCGGTGCATGCCAGCTTGTGAGGATTGGTCAGCGAACCGACGGAAGAGGAAAGTGCATCGACTAAAGCACTGAGAACTACGTCGTCCCTCAATTTGTACCTTTCCACAATATCCTTCATATACACGTTGGAGAAGAGCCCTTGAAGGTACTTCGTCTTTTCGTGCTCATCCTGTTCCAACACAGCCAAGGGCATGCCTCCATACATCATGTATTGTTCCAGGGCATCGGCTTTCTCCAATCCCGAAAATTGCAGAAACTCCTTGTAGGACAGGGGAGAGACTCTGATTTCAGTGCCTCTGTCCCGGAAATTTGTCACAATGTCCTTGGAGAGCATTTTCGAGTTGGAACCTGTCACATAGATGTCGAGGTTGGGGCGTGACATCAAGTCGTTCAACACGTCATAGAAGGTAACATACAGCATATCCTTGTCCTCCTCAGCCACCAAGGATTCATCCATGTCAGTATTTTTTACCTTATAAGACAATTGTATTTCGTCTATCATCACATAATATCTCTTTGCCAGGTCACCAGTTCGTTCCAGCACATAGTCATAAAGCCTGTTGGGATTTCTATACTGGATATTGGACTTCCTGTCTAATGCCAACTCTACGAAACAATCCGCCTTGACACCCTCTTCTAACAGTTTTTGTTTAAAGAGCGTGTTCAGCAGGTAAGATTTGCCACAACGTCTGATGCCGGTGATAATCTTTACCTTCCCGTTCCATCTTTTCTGCATAAGCAGAGCGATGTATTCTTGTCTTTCTATTGCCATATTTTTTACTTTACCAATAAACGCCACTGCAAAAACAGTCGCAATTACGACCATTTTTGCAGTACAAAGATACGGAATCTATTTCAGACCTCCAAATATTCTGCAAAGAAAACGGTGTTTTTCTTTTGTATTTCTCTCACTTAATCGTATCTCTGACGCTGCGCGTCGAAGGTAGGCTGCACCTCGGAAAAACTCAAATAAATTTGGTTTTTCTCTCGGTTTGCACTACCTTTGCAGGCGAAACAAACTACTACTATGATGGGAAAGCACTATCCTTTGATGCTGGTCTTGCTGCTCCTCTGCAGCAGTGCCACCGCCCAGAAACGGGCGAAGTATGAGTTCAAGCGCAACCTGCCTGTCTATGCCGACTCGCTGATTGCCGACATGACCTTCCCGCTGGCGTGGGGGAACAGCGACATCCGCGACTTCGACGAATGGCGAAAGACGGCCAGACAGAAGGTGTTCGACTGCATGCTGATGCCACCGCCACCGCCTGCAAAGGGCTACGAGACGGAGGTGCTGTACGAGGAACAGCGTGACGGCTACAAAGCCTACAAGATCGAGATTCGTCTGTCGCGCTACTATACCGTGCCTGCTTATGTGCTCATTCCGGACGGCAAGGGACCCTTCCCTGCCGTCAACCTGCTCCACGACCACGGAGGGCATCTCTTCATCGGGAAAGAGAAGATGATACGTCCGCTGGCCTGCGAGGACTCGACCGTCATCCGCGATGCCGACGACTGGAAGAAAGGCTATGAGGGACAGTTCTTTGGCGACTATTTGGCGAAGAACGGCTATGTGGCCTTCTCTGCCGATGCCCCGATGTGGGGAGAGCGCGGTCAGATGGAAGGGGCACAACGTGACCGCTACGACATGATAGCAGGCAACATGATGATGTACGGCATCAACCTGTCGGCCTGGATGACCTACGACGACATTGCCGGGACGGAGTTTCTGGCTCAGATGCCGGAGGTGGATGCCTCGCGGATTGGCTGCACCGGCTGGTCGATGGGGGGCTACCGTGCCTGGATGCTCTCGGCACTGTCCGACCGCATCAAGGTGGGGGCCTCTGTCTGCTGGATGACAACGGCCGACGAGCAGATGAGTTTCAAGTACGGACGGACGGAGAACGGTGGCTTCGCCAACTGCTACCCGGGGCTGCGCCTGTGGCTGGACTATCCTCACGTGGCCAGCATCGCGTGTCCGAAACCGATGCTGTTCATCAACGGTTCACTGGACAAGCTCTTCCCCGTAGCCGGAGTAGAAAAGGCTTTCGCCACGATGCACCGCACTTGGGAAAGTCAGGGCGCAGGCGACCAGATAGAGACGGAGTTGTGGGACATGCCCCACAGCTGCGGCCTCCGCGTTCAGCAACGGGTGCTGGATTTCTTCAAGAAACATCTATAACAAAGGAAAGCGGCTTTCAGGGTTCAGCCTATTTCCCGGTAACGATGCGCCGGATGTCGTTGAGCTTGTTCAAGGCCTCAACGGGTGTTAGGTTGTTGATGTCCAATCCTAAAATCTCATCGCGAATCTGGCAGAGCACAGGGTCGTCCAGTTGGAAGAACGACAGTTGCATGCCTTCGCGGCTGTCGGCAATGGCGGTTGTCGGCTTGCCGACGGCACCGACCTGCGCGTTGTCGGTCTCCAGTTGCCGGAGGATGACGTTGGCGCGCTTGACAATGGACTTGGGCATTCCGGCAATCTCTGCCACATGGATGCCGAACGAGTGTTCCGAACCGCCCTTCGACAACTTGCGCAGAAAGATGACCTTGCCGTCCTTCTCCTTCACACTGACATTGTAGTTGCAGATGCGCTTGAAGCTCTTCTCCATCTCGTTCAACTCGTGGTAATGAGTGGCGAAGAGCGTGCGGGCCTGCGCCTTTGTGTTCTCGTGCAGGTATTCCACGATGGCCCAGGCTATCGAAATGCCGTCGTAGGTGCTCGTGCCGCGTCCTAATTCGTCGAACAACACGAGCGATCGCGGGGTGACGTTGTTCAGGATGTTTGCTGCTTCGGTCATCTCCACCATGAAGGTTGATTCGCCCAGCGAGAGGTTGTCGCTGGCTCCCACACGCGTAAAGATTTTATCCACCAGTCCGATGCGTGCACTGTCTGCCGGCACGAAACATCCCATTTGTGCCAGTAAAACGATGAGTGCCGTCTGGCGGAGCAGGGCCGACTTACCGGCCATGTTGGGACCGGTGATGATCATAATCTGCTGGCGCTGGCAGTCCAGTTGGATGTCGTTAGGTATGAAATGTTCACCGATGGGCAGTTGCTGTTCGATGACAGGATGGCGTCCCTGGCGGATGTCTATCACGTCCGACTCATCAACGACAGGACGCACATAGTGATACTCCTCCGCCACCTTGGCCGCAGACAGCAGGCAGTCGAGATAGGCCACCGCCTGTGCGTCGGTCTGCAACTGCGGAATGATGCTTTGCAAGGCCGTTACCAGTTCAGCAAAGAGCCGCTGTTCCAGTGAGAGAATCTTATCCTCCGCTCCGAGAATTTTTTCCTCGTATTCCTTCAGCTCTTGGGTGATGTAACGCTCGGCTTGTGCCAGTGTCTGCTTGCGAATCCAGTCGGCAGGCACCTTGTCCTTGTAGGTGTTGCGCACCTCCAGATAGTAGCCGAACACGTTGTTGTAGCCTATCTTCAGCGAGGCGATGCCCGTCAGCTCGGTCTCCCGTTCCTGTATCTTCATCAGGTAGTCCTTGCCCGAATAGGCCATGTCGCGCAACTCGTCGAGTTCGGTATTGACACCACTGCGCATCACGCCGCCGCGTTGCACCAATTGTGGCGGGTCGTCGTTCACCTCACGGGCGATTCTGTCGCGCAGTTCCTCGCACAGCTGCAACCGACTGCCCACACGGGCGATGGCCTCGTTGTCGGCAGAGAGGCAGGCTTGCCGGATAGGGGCAAGAGCTTGCAGGGCGGTTTTCAACTGCACCACCTCGCGCGGCGACACCCTGCCCGTGGCCACCTTCGAGGCAATGCGCTCCAGGTCACCGATGCGCTGCAGGTGTTCGTCGATGCACTGGCGAAACTCCGGCTGGCGGAAGAAGTAGTCCACCACGTCCAACCGCTCATTGATGCGCTTGGCATCCTTCAGCGGAAAGACCACCCAACGGCGCAGCAGTCGTCCGCCCATGGGCGACACGGTGCGGTCAATCACCGAGAGCAGCGACGTGCCGCCCTCCTGCATGGTGTCCAGCAGTTCGAGCGAGCGCACCGTGAACTTGTCCAACCGCACGTAGCGGTCTTCCTCGATGCGTTTCAGTGACGTGATATGGGCTATCTGGTTATGGAGGGTCTGCTCCAGATACTGCAGGACGGCACCGGCGGCCACAAGACCACTCTTCAGATGGTCCACACCGAAGCCCTTCAATGACTGCACCTGGAAATGGCGCAGTAGCTTCTGCTGGGCGGTCTGCTCGGTAAACACCCAGTCCTCCATCTCGTAGGAGCAGAGTCGTGTGCCGAACGCACGTTCAAAATCAGCCTTACGGTTGCGGTTGTAAAGCACCTCCTTGGGCTGGAAGTTCGACAGCAGCTTCTCGACATAGTCGGCAGTGCCTTCCCCAGTCAGAAACTCGCCTGTCGAGATGTCAAGGAACGCCACGCCACAGATGCCCTTGCCGAAATGGACGGCCGCAAGGAAGTTGTTTTCCTTGTAGTTCAACACATTGTCCTGCATGGCCACGCCCGGCGTCACCAGCTCGGTAATGCCGCGCTTCACGAGTTTCTTGGTCAGCTTCGGGTCTTCCAGCTGGTCGCAGATGGCCACCCGCATGCCCGCACGGATGAGTTTGGGCAGATAGGTGTCCAATGCGTGGTGCGGAAAACCGGCCATCGCGTCCCCCTTCGTTCCGCTCGCTCCGTTGTTGCGGTGCGTCAGCGTGATGCCCAACACCTGCGAGGCCGTGATGGCATCGTCGCAATAGGTCTCGTAAAAGTCGCCGCAACGGAACAGTAACAGCGCCTCAGGGTGTTTCGCCTTGAGGTCGAAAAACTGTTTCATCATCGGTGTGAGTGCCTTTTCCTTCGTTGCCATCGTCACGAGTTGTTAGTGGGTTTGTTCTTTCGTGCGGAACGCCAGGGCGTACATGCGCATCTGCTTGACCATGGCCAGAAGGCCGTTGCTGCGGGTCGGTGAGAGGTGTTCCTTCAAGCCGATTTGCTCAATGAAATAGAGGTCTGCATCCAGAATCTCCTGGGGCGTATGGCCGCTGAGCACACGAACCAGCAATGCCACGATGCCCTTCACGATGAGGGCGTCACTCTCGGCCGAGAAGGTGATGTGGCCGTCGGCATAGTCGGCCTGTAGCCATACCCGGCTCTGGCAACCGTCTATCAGGTTGCTCTCCACTTTATAACGTGCGTCAAGGGGGGGCTGCTCATTGCCCAAGTCAATCAGCAGTTGATATTTATCCATCCAGTCGTCGAAACCGGAAAACTCCTCGATAATCTCGTCTTGAACTTCGTTGATGGTCATATATGATATATAAGGTGTTAGTCTTCTGCGCTACGGACAATCTTGAAAAGCTTGTCGCTGGGGCGCACCTTTTCGGGCACTTTGAACGACACACGGGTGCCCTTCTGTGCTGTCGCCACGGCACTGGTGTCGTCGTGGATTTCCTCCACGGTGACGTAGAGTGCGCCCGTCGTCGGCCCTGTGATGAGCATCTTGTCGCCCACGGAAAACTCGCAGGCTTCGCAGGAAAACTCCGCCACGCCGAGCTTCGAGAAGTATTTCAGTCCCTTGCCCACATAGACCTTGCGCTCCGTGGCACAGGAGCCGTAGTGGTCGTTCCATTCTCCCAGACGCTGCCCCAGGTAGTAGCCGTCCCAGAAGCCGCGGTTGAAAACCGTAGCCAGGCGTTCGTCCCATGCGTCTTTACGCGCCTCGGTGAAGGTGCCGTCGAGCACGCTTTGGATGGCTTCCCGGTAACATTCCACCACTGTCTTGACGTATTCCGGACCGCGCGCACGTCCTTCTATCTTGAACACGCGCACGCCGCTTTTCATCATCCGGTCGATGAAGCGTAAGGTCTTCAAGTCCTTCGGACTCATGATATATTTGTTGTCGATCTCCAGTTCCGTTCCCGTCTCGCGATCGGTCACGAGGTACGATCGCCGACAGATCTGCATGCACGCACCGCGGTTGGCGGAGCGTCCCGTGTTGTCAAGACTCAGATAGCACTTGCCGCTGACGGCCATACAGAGTGCACCGTGGCAGAACATCTCGATGCGGACGGGTTGTCCGCTCGGCCCACAGATGTGCTGTGCTTCTATTTGCCGATAGATTTCTGCCACTTGCTCCAGGTTCAGCTCGCGCGCCAGTACGACCACGTCGGCAAACTGGGCGTAGAACTTCAGTGCCTCGATGTTTGAGATATTCAGTTGGGTGGAGAGGTGCACCTCTTGTCCGATGCGGTTGCAGTAGGTCATCACCGCCACATCCGAGGCAATGACGGCGGAGATGCCGGCCTCCTTGGCTGCGTCCACGATGTCGTGCATCAACGGGATGTCCTCGCCGTAGATGATGGTGTTGACCGTGAGATAGGTCTTCACGCCCTTCTCACTGCACATGGCCGCAATGTCGCGCAGGTCATCAACGGTGAAGGTGGAGGCAGAATGGGCACGCATATTGAGCCGCTCAATGCCGAAATACACCGAGTCTGCTCCCGCTTTCAGTGCTGCCGCCAGTGCGTCGCGGCTGCCCACAGGAGCCATGATTTCATAGTCTGCCGTTTGATTCATGGGCACAAAATTACAATAAAAAGGGTGGATAACAAAGAGAAAAGGCATTTTTCCTGCGGAATGGCACGGGATTGTTGCGGATTTGCCGTTTTTTTTGTACCTTTGGCATCACAATCAAAAACGAGATTATGTTAGTCAACACCTTTTGCGCCGCCGTCAACGGACTGGAAGTGACCACAGTGAAAGTGGAAGTGAGCATGTCGCGTGGGGTGCAGTTCCATCTGACGGGACTGGCCGACACCGCGGTGCGCGAGAGCTACGACCGCATCAAGGCGGCCCTGCAGAACAATGGTCTGAAAATGCCGATGATGGACATCACCGCCAACCTGTCGCCTGCCGACATCAAGAAGGAGGGCAGTGGCTATGACCTGCCGCTGGCCATCGGCATTCTGGCCGCCAGCGAAAAGGTGAACGGCGACCGTCTCAACGACTATATGATGGTGGGAGAGCTCGGCCTTGACGGTCGGTTACAGCCCATCCGCGGTGCACTGCCCATCGCCATCCGCGCACGTGCCGAGCATTTCAAGGGACTCATCGTGCCGAAGCAGAACATCCGCGAGGCGGCGGTAGTCAACCAGTTGGAGGTCTATGGCATGGAGACGCTCATCGAGGTGGCAAATTTCTTCAACGGATCGACGGAGATTGCCCCTACAGTGATTGACACGCGCAAGGAATTCTACGAGCAGCAGTCACAGTTTGAGCTGGACTTTGCCGACGTGCGTGGACAGGAGAGCGTGAAGCGGGCATTGGAGGTTGCTGCCGCTGGTGGCCACAACCTCATCATGATTGGTCCGCCGGGCAGTGGCAAGTCGATGATGGCGAAGCGACTGCCGAGCATTCTGCCGCCGCTCTCGCTCAGCGAGAGTCTGGAGACGACACAGATTCACAGCGTGGCCGGCAAGTTGGCGCGCGACACCAGTCTTATCTCACAGCGCCCGTTCCGTGCGCCGCACCACACCATCTCACAGGTGGCGCTGGTGGGTGGTGGACAGAACCCGCAGCCGGGCGAAATCAGTCTGGCACACAATGGGGTGTTGTTCTGCGACGAACTGCCGGAATTCAACCGCTCGGTGCTGGAAGTGATGCGCCAACCGCTGGAAGACCGCTGCATCACCATCAGCCGTGCCAAGTACAGTGTGCAGTATCCGTGCTCGTTTATGTTTGTAGCCTCCATGAACCCCTGTCCCTGTGGCTATTATGGCGACCCGACGCACAGCTGCGCCTGCACGCCGGGACAGATACAGCGTTACATGAACAAAATCAGCGGTCCGTTGCTGGACCGCATCGACATCCACTGCGAGATACAGGCCGTTCCCTTTACACAACTCTCACAGATGGCTCCGGGGGAGACGAGTGAGAAAATCCGGGAGCGCGTCATTGCTGCCCGTAAGATACAGGAGGAGCGTTTCCGCAGTCACAAAGGTATCCATTGCAATGCCCAAATGACGGAACGGATGCTTCATCAGTTCGCGGAACCCGACGCCGTCTCGATGGATATGCTGCGCATGGCCATGGAACGGCTGAAGCTCTCCGCCCGCGCCTACAGCCGCATCCTGAAGGTGGCTCGTACCATCGCCGACTTGGATCATTCTGTGCAAGTACAAGCCTCGCACATTGCTGAAGCCATCGGTTACCGTAACTTGGACCGTGGCGACTGGGCGGAGCGGGGGATATAACCTCCTTCACACTTTCGCATTACATATATATAAGGTTCGCGCGCGAGGACGGGTCAGTAGTCGAACGAACTACCTCCGAGGAACTCGCGCAACAGTGATGTCGGTGGAATCTGGTCTTCCGAGATGGTGTGGATGTAGTGCAGGAACTTCATCAATCGGTAGGCTTCGGCATACTCCTCACAGTTTTCGGGCACCTGTTCCAACAGCGGCAATGCCTGGTTTTTCAGCACGGCCAGTTCAAAGAGCATGGCAGAATTGAACATGGCATCGGCATTCTCCTGATAGGGGAAAATCCACCGGTTCTCACCCCGTCGCACGGAAGGCCAGCGCCGGATGGTGTCGCGCGCCGACACGCCCCGGTATTTATAGTCGCGCACGATGCGGCGCAACAGGCGATTGTCCGTGGTCGGGATGTAGTTGTGCGAGTCCAGTAGGATGGTGGTCAGTGCGGAGGCATAGACGCGGAAGAGCTGTTCGCTGGGGATGGCGGCCGTCAGTTCGGGATTCAGCGCGTGGATGCCCTCCACCACCAGCACCTCGTTGCCCTTGAGGCGTAGCCGCCGTCCACTCTTCTCACTCTTTCCCTGTTGGAAATTATAGCGCGGCAGTTCCACCTCCTCTCCCCGGAACAGGGCGTTCATCTGTTCGTTCAGCAGTGGAATGTTCAATGCGTGAAGGTGTTCAAAGTCATATTCTCCGGCCTCGTCACGTGGCGTCTGCTCCCGGTCTACGAAATAGTCGTCGAGCGAGATGCCGATGGTATGGATGCCGTTGACAGCCAGTTGCACCGACAGGCGTTTACAGGTAGTGGTCTTTCCGCTGGACGATGGTCCGGCGATGAGTACCATCTTCACCGCCTTGCGCTGTGCAATCTCGTCGGCAATCTGTGCGATCTTCTTCTCCTGCAGTGCCTCGCTAAGCTGAATCAGTCCGTTGGACTGTCCCTGCTCCACTGCCTTGTTGAGGTCGCCCACGGTGCTAAGCCCCAGAATGTCCTGCCAGTGATGGTGCTCCATGAAGATGTCGAACATCTTGTCCTGGCGCACCAATGCGCCCAACTGTGATGGGTCTTGCAGCGACGGCACGCGCAACAGGATGCCGCCGAAGTAAGGTTCCACGTCAAAGAGCGTCAGCTGCGACGTGTCGGTCAGCATGGCTCCGTAGAAATAATCCACGTAGCCGTCTATCTCGTAGTAGGTGGTATAGAGCGAGCCAAGCCCCTCCAGCAGTTTCACCTTCGACACGTCCCCCATCTCGCGGAACATGCGGATGGCCTCTTCCGTCGTGGTCTCATGGCGGTGGATGGGGAAGGCGGCAGCCACAATCTCCTGCATCCGCCGGCGGATGGCCGCCACGTCGTCTGCCGTCACTTCATGGCCGATGTGCAGGTCGCAGTGGTAGCCGTTGCTCACGGGGATGTTGATGACCACCTGCCCCGTGCCGAAGCAGTCGTGAACCGCCTTGCAGAGCACGAAGAATAGGCTACGGGTATAGGTTCGGAGGGCTGACGGATGGCGTAGACTGAGGAACTCCACGTCTTTGTAGTGGTACACCCGATAGTGCATTCCCTCTACCTTGTTATTGACCAAAGCACAGGCCGGACCATACTCCATTGTCAGGCCCGACAAAGAAAAAATTTCAGAAAGTGTGCTTCCGATGCTTACATTTAATATATTTTTAGTATTTTTGCAACGGATTTGAATTATTTGTTCCATAGACGTGGCATTTTAAAGATGTGCAGACAAAGTTAGTGATTATATTTAGAATAAGATAGAAATTATAATTTTTTAAACCTCCAAGTATGTCAATTTGGATCTTTTTCAAGCTTTTGGGCTCGCTCGCCCTGTTGATGTTCGGTATGAAATCCATGAGTGAAGCCCTGCAGAAAATGGCTGGTCCACAGTTGCGCCATGTGCTCGGCGCCATGACCACCAACCGCTTCACGGGTATGATAACGGGTATGTTGGTCACGGCAAGCGTGCAGTCGAGCACCGCCACGACGGTGATGACCGTCTCGTTTGTCAACGCAGGACTGCTCACCCTGGCACAGGCCATCTCTATCATCATGGGCGCAAATATCGGAACAACCCTGACGGCGTGGATTATGTCGGCAGGGTTTTCTTTTGACATTACCGATTTTGTCTATCCGGCCTTCTTCATCGCCATCATCCTTATCTACTCCAAGAAGAAGCGGTACATCGGCGACTTCGTCTTCGGTCTCGCCTTCATGTTCCTCGGACTCGGCACGCTCCGCCAGACGGGCTTCGACATGCACCTTGGAGAGAACCAGACCGTGCTCGACTTCTTCGCGTCGTTCAACCCGGATGCCTTCAGCACCACCCTCATCTTCCTCCTCCTCGGAGGCGTGCTGACCTTCTGCGTCCAGTCGTCCGCCGCCGTCATGGCCATCACCATGATACTCTGTTCGAGCGGTGTACTGCCCATCTATCAGGGCATCGCACTGGTGATGGGTGAGAATGTCGGGACAACCATCACCTCCAACCTGGCTGCCCTGTCGGCCAACACGCAGGCGCGCCGCGCTGCCCTGGCTCATATGTTCTTCAACATCTTCGGTGTCCTCTGGATTCTCTTCGTGTTCCGTCCCTTTGTCGACATGGTCTGCGGCATTGTCGGCTACGATGTCACACTGGACCGCGCCACCACCAGTGCCGAGGCCTTCCTGGCGAACTCCGCCAAGCTGAGCTTTGTGCTGGCCGCCTTCCACACCAGTTTCAACGTGGCCAACACCGCCATCCTCATCTGGTTCATTCCGCAGATTGAGAAGTTTGTGTGCTGGGTCATCCGTCCCAAGAAGGTCGACGAGGAGGAGGACTTCCGCCTGCATTTCATCACGGCCGGTTTCATGAAGACCCCAGAACTCTCCGTGCTGGAGGCGCAGAAGGAAATCCAGCAGTTTGCCGTGCGCATCCAGCGCATGTTCGGTATGGTCAAGGAACTGCTTGTCGAAAAGGACGAGAAGAAGTTCAACAAGATTTACTCCCGCATCGAGAAGTACGAGGGCATCTCCGACAATATGGAACTGGAGATTGCCAAATATCTCGACGAGGTGTCCGATGCCCATCTCTCCGACGAGACCAAGGCCAAGATCCGCGCCATGTTGCGTGAGATTTCGGAGATAGAAAGCATCGGCGACGCCTGCTTCAACATCGCACGGACCATCTCGCGCAAATACCAGGGCAAGCAGGACCACTTCGACCAGCAGCAGTACGAACACATCTTCCAGATGATGGAACTCACCGACCAGGCACTGACGCAGATGAATGCATTGATGGGCGGTCGCAAGGAGACGTACGACATCAACCGCTCGTTCAACATCGAGAACGAAATCAACAACTACCGCAACCAACTCAAGTCGCAGAACATCAACGATGTCAACAACCACAAGTACACCTACGCTGTGGGCACCATCTACATGGACATCATCAACGAGTGCGAGAAACTGGGCGACTATGTGGTCAATGTGGTTGAGGCGCGTATGGGTACACGTCAAAAAGATGCATAACGATGAAAGATTTAACGCTAACGTAACATTTATTTGGATTTTTTTAAGTACTTTTGCGGCGAATTTATATCACAAACAACGTAATATGAACAAAAAACTTATTCTTCTGGTGGTTCTGGTGTTGTCGTCAACACTGTCCATCATGGCTCAGATCACGACCTCAAGTGTCAGCGGAAAGGTTTCCGCCAACGGCGAGGAAGTCATCGGTGCTACCGTTAAGGCTACACACAAGCCTTCCGGTACGGTTTATCGTGCAGTGACCAATGCAGAAGGTCGCTATGCTATTCAGGGTATGCGCCCGGGTGGCCCTTACGAACTGGAGATTTCGTATGTCGGTTACAACACCAAGGCGGTTAAAAACGTTTCTCTCGCACTCGGTCAGAACACGGTGTTGAACGAAACACTGTCCGAGAGTGCTGAGATGTTGCAGGAGATTGTCGTTTCGGCAGACCGCAACAACAATATGCGCACCGACCGTGCCGGTGCCACAACCAGTCTCAATGCGGATCAGATGGAGCTTGTTCCGACGGTTTCGCGCAGCATGAACGACCTGCTGAAGCTGACCCCGCAGGGTGCCAACGTCGGCAGCGGCTTCGCTGTGGGTGGCGGTAACTATCGCCAGTCCTATGTGACCGTCGACGGTGCTGCCTTCAACAATGCCTTCGGTATCGGTAGCAACCTTCCGGGCAACGGCTCTCCCATCTCGCTCGACGCGCTGGATCAGATTTCCGTATCTTCCTCCCCCTACGATGTGCGTCTGAGCGGCTTTACCGGCGGTGCCATCAGTGCCGTAACCAAGAGCGGTACGAACGAATTCAAGGGCACTGCCTATATGTACACCACCAACGCCCACATGAAGGGTAACATGGTGGACGACTATGAACTGACACGCCTCCAGTCTCACGCCACCACGTGGGGTGCAAGCATTGGCGGTCCCATCATCAAGGACAAGTTGTTCTTCTTCGTCAACGGCGAATACCAGGCCAACGTGTCTGCCGGTCCTTCTGGAACGGCCCGCACAAGTGCTTCCGAGGAATGGAGCCCCTCCACGGGTACGGTTCACCGCCCCTTGGTCAGCGACATGGACAACATGCTCAAGTCCCTAAGTAAAAACTATAACTACAACCCCGGCCGCTACCAGGGTTATTCGCTCGACACGCCTTCCTACAAGGTTCTGGCCCGCATCGACTGGAACATCAACGAGAACAACAAGGTGAACTTCCGTTTCTCGAAGAGCCACGACAAGGACTCCAACTCGCCTTCCAGCTCTACCACTCCGTTCACACACTCCGTCATCTATCCTGGTGGCATCTCTGACGGCATCAGCATCACCAAGGGTAGATCGCAGGCTGGCCGTACAGCCAATGCTGGTATGTATTTCGAGAGTGCACGCTATTTCCAGGAGAAGAACTTCACTTCGTTTGCCGCAGAGTGGAACGCCAAGTGGGGCGGCGTGAGCAACGTGCTCCGTGCCACCTACTCCTATCAAGACGAGCCGCGTACCTATCTGGGTGGAACGTTCCCGACCGTGGACATTCTGAAGGACGGTGCATACTATATGGGCTTCGGTCCCGACCCGTTCACACAGGGCAACCTCCGTCAGGTGAAGACCTTTGTGGCCACCGATGAGGCTTCCTGGTCTTGGGGCATCCAGAACTTCACCGCCGGTTTGCAGTATGAGAGCAACAAGGCCGTGAATGGTTTCGGTGCTGCCTCTGCCGGATACTATGTATATGATTCTCCCGAAGCCTTCATGGCCGGCGGTGCTCCTTCGGCCTACGGCGTGACCTTCCCGATGGACGGCAGCGACCAGTTCAATGCCACCATGAAGTATAACCAGTTCTCGGCTTACATTCAGGATCAGATCAACTTCTCCGACCGCTTCCGCATGACAGCGGGCCTGCGTTTCGAGCAGCCTATCTATCCCGCATTGGAGAACAACTACAACAAGGCTTTCGCTGCCATGCAGTGGAAAGACGGTGTCAGCCAGCTTAGCAAGACCTACTCGACCGACCAGCTGCCCGACGCTCCGTTGACGGTTTCTCCCCGCGTAGGCTTCAACTGGGACATCCTCGGCAACCAGAAGGTGGTGCTCCGTGGCGGTACGGGCTATTTCATCGGCCGTCTGCCCTTCGTGTGGCTCGTTTCCGCTGTGGGCAATGCCGGCTGCGGTCAGTACACCTATTATTATAATACGATCAGCGACAAGGGTGCCAGCTACTTGATGGACAAGTTCTATGTGAACCGTGCCGACCAAGTGGCCGCACTGCAGAAGCAGGGTTTGGCCGTTACGCGCGACGAGGCTGCCGCTCCTACCGCTCCTACCATCATCGACAAGAACCTGAAGATGAATGCCACATGGAAGACCTCGCTGGCTGTTGATGTCAAGTTGCCTTACGATGTTGACTTCTCGTTGGAGGGCATCTACAGCCGCGACTTCAATCCTGCCACGGTCATCAACGTAGACCGCTACTGGGACGGCGAGAGCTACACGGCCGACCTGGCCAACTCTGGCGACAAGCGCAAGTACTACTCGCGCAACTCCAGTATCAACCCCTACCTGATCACCAATGCCGGCAACAAGGCCTACTATTACTCCATCACGGCATCCTTGGCCAAGAAGTTTGACTTCGGTCTGAACCTCTCCGGTTCTTACACTTACTCCAAGGCCAAGTCGTACGGTGATGGTGTGGGCGACCAGGTTAACTCGGCCTATTACAACAACCGCTACTCCATCAACGGCATGAACGATACCGAGCTGGGCTATGGTACGTACGTTGCGCCGCATCGTCTGCTCATCTCCGCTTCCTACAAGAAGGACTACGGCAAGAACTTCGGTTCTGAGGTCGGCCTGGTCTACGAGGGCATGAACATGGGCTATGCCGATGGTTACAGCTGCACCCGCTACACCTACACCATGAACAGCAACATCGTGAACGACAACGGTGCCAGCAACCTGATTTACATCCCGGCTTCCCGCGAGGCTCTTGACAGCTGGACCTTTGAAGCCAGCGGTGACTACACTGCCGAGCAGCAGAAGAACGACTTCTGGAACTACATCGAGCAGGACAGCTACCTGAGCAGCCACAAGGGCCAGTATGCAGAGCGCGGCGGTGCCATCATGCCTTGGCACCATCAGCTGGACTTCAAGTTCAACCAGAACTTCTACCTGAAGGTGGGTGGACAGAAGAACACGCTCCAGTTGGGTGTAGACATCAAGAACGTGGCCAACCTGCTGAACCACAGCTGGGGCCTGTACAAGAGTGTCAACAAGGTATCGCTGCTGTCGTATAACTCCAAGACGAACGCTTACCAGTTCCAGAAGAACGGTAAGGACATCTTGAACACGACCTACACCAACCTGACCAGCTTCAACTCCACCTATTCCATCCAGTTCTCCATCCGTTACATCTTCAACTAAGAGCGCGGACGGTGACCTGTTGACAGCATCAGGTTCAGAAACCAAAGAGGGATGCGTTTTGCCTTGGGGCAGGACGCATCTCTTAATTTCTGAGCTTTTTGTTGCGCACTTCTGAGAATTTTGCGTATCTTTGCAGCGGGACTGAAGTCCCGAACAGTATTACCAACAGATATGAAGGAAATGAAGAAAATCGTTGTATTGACTGGCGCTGGAATGTCGGTAGAGAGTGGGTTGAAAACATTCCGCGATGCTGACGGCCTTTGGGAGAATTATCCCGTGGCACAGGTGGCTACCCATGAGGGGTGGCTGCAGAATCCCACATTGGTAACCAACTTCTATAATATGCTACGCAGGAAGTGTCTGGGGGCAAAGCCAAACGAGGGGCATCGGCTGGTGGCGGAACTGGAACGGAAGTATGACGTGACCGTCGTCACGCAGAACGTGGACAACCTGCATGAAGCGGCTGGCAGTTCGAAGGTCATCCATCTCCACGGTGAACTCATGAAGGTGTGCAGCAGTCGCGATGTGGACAATCCACGCTACCAGCAGTTGCTCACAGCCGATAATTGTGAGGTGACGCCGGGCACGCTGGCTGATGACGGCTCGCTGCTGCGCCCCTTCATCGTCTTCTTCGGTGAGGCTGTACCGATGATTAGCCGTGCCGCCGATGAGGCTGGACTGGCGGACATCTTCATCATCATTGGCACTTCGCTCAATGTCTATCCTGCCGCAGGTCTCGTGCAGTATGTGCGTCCTGGTGTTCCTGTCTATCTCATTGATCCGAATCCTGTCAGTGCCGGACAGTACGTGCAACAGATACAGGCAGGGGCCAGCGAAGGCATGAGGCAGCTTTCTGCGCTACTGATGGGCGAGGAATAAGGATGGCTGAGTGCAAACGAATGCTAAAATTCTGATGTTTTCGTGCACAGAAAGTTGATAAATGTCAAGAATGGGATATTTTGCGTGTGAAATATTGTAAAACAGTTGCATCGTAAGGAAAAACATCGTAACTTTGCATCGTCAAAAGGAACAAGAGGTTCCGACAATGACATTCGGTTAATAGATTGTTTTAGGTTAGTAGTAATATTTATAGTTTTAGGTTTTTAGTTATTGGTAGAAAGAAAGTTTGAAATATGGATAACAGTGGTCGCCGTGAGGCTCCCATAACTTTCTTTTTTTAAGCGAATTTTGTTTCATACAAGATATACTGCCGTGAGGCATTTCGACCGCAAGGTCTAGTTATGAAAAGATAAAAATAAGATTCTCCGTAAGTCGTTGCTCGTGGTGAGTAGCGACTTTTTTCATGCCGTTTGGGTGCTTATACCACAGCCACATCGGGATGGTATTCCACCACCTGGCCTGCGGCCAGCGATGCTGGCACATCAATGAGACGTTGGTTGCTGCTGCCGCGGAACAGCAGATCTTCGTCGCGCAGTGCCTTGACGAAAGGGCCGTCCACCAGCACGTCGAGTTCCTGAAGCAGTTGCCGATAGCGCGGCATTTGGGCGATGGCCTCAAAGGTGAATCCTGTATAACACCAAATGGTCTTTTGGGTCTTGTGGCGGATGGCACGCGCCAGTTCCGTGAAGCCTTCAGCCTGGTACATCGGATCGCCGCCTGAGAAGGTGACATTGGCATAGGGGTCTGCCTCGATAATCTCCATCATCTGTTCGGTGGTCATTGCGTGGCCGCCTTCGGGACTCCACGACTGCGGGTTGTGACATCCAGGACATTCGTGACGACAACCGGCACAATAGATAGAGGTCCGGAATCCCGGACCGTCTACCATCGTGTCTTCTACAATGTCAAGTACCCGTATCATTGCTTGTCGAAGAGGTTTTGCTGCTGCGATCCGTTGATGTGGGTCACGCGGTCGTTCAGTTCACAGAGCTTGCCGTGGTTCCAGCGGTCGGTGGTGCCCACAAGGTAGCCGGTGATGCGCTGCAACTTGTCGATGTGTGCGCTGCCGCATTTGGGACACACTTCCAGATGTGGGTCGGCATTCTCGTAGCCGCAGTCCATACAGCGGTTGCGGTTGTGGTTGACAGACCCGTAACCCATGTCCAACTGATCCATCATGTCCACCACGCTCATAATGACCTGGGGGTTGTGGGTGGCATCGCCGTCAATCTCTACGTAGAAGATGTGTCCACCGCGTGTTAGGGTATGGTAGGGCGCCTCTACCTCGGCCTTGTGGCGAGCTGAACATTTGTAATATACGGGCACATGGTTGGAGTTGGTGTAATAGTCGCGGTCCGTCACCCCGGGAATCTTGCCGAATTCCGCACGGTCTTTCTTGGTGAATTTGCCGCTGAGACCTTCTGCCGGTGTGGCCAGTACCGAGTAGTTGTGGCGGTATTGCTCCGAGAACTCGTTGGCGCGGTCGCGCATATAGCTGATAATCTTCAATCCCAGTTGTTGTGACTCCTCGCTCTCACCATGGTGTTTGCCGGTCAGGGCAACCAGACACTCGGCCAGTCCGATGAATCCGATACCGAGGGTTCCCTGGTTGATGACGCTCTCAACGGTGTCGTTGCCGTCCAACTTGTCGGCACCAATCCACAGGCTCTTCATCAGGAGGGGAAACTGCTTGACAAAGGCGGTCTTCTGGAACTGGTAGCGTTCGTCTAACTGTTTGGCTGTCACTTCCAACACCTCGTCAAGTTTGGCGAAGAACTTGGCGATGCGCTCTTTCTGATCCTTGATGTCCATACACTCGATGGCCAAACGCACAATATTGATGGTGGAGAACGACAGGTTACCGCGTCCTACGGAGGTCTTCGGGCCGAAGCGGTTCTCGAATACGCGGGTACGGCAACCCATAGTGGCTACTTCGTGCATATAGCGTTTGGGGTCATCGGCACGCCATTCATCCGACTGGTTGTAGGTGGCATCGAGGTTTAGGAAGTTGGGGAAGAAGCGTCTTGCCGTCACCTTGCAGGCCAACCGATAGAGGTCGTAGTTGGGGTCTTCCGGCAGATAGTTCACGCCACGCTTCTTCTTCCAGATCTGGATGGGGAAGATGGCCGTCTCACCGTTTCCCACACCCTGGTAGGTGGAGTTGAGCAGTTCGCGCATGATGCAGCGTCCTTCGGCCGAGGTGTCCGTGCCGTAGTTGATACTGGAGAACACCACCTGGTTTCCACCGCGCGAGTGGATGGTGTTCATGTTGTGGATAAAGGCTTCCATGGCTTGGTGTACGCGACTCACGGTCTTGTTGATGGCGTGCTGGCGCGCGCGGTCCTTGCCCTTCAGCCCGTCAAGGTCCTGCTTCAGGTAATCGATCAGCGGTTCGTTGTACAGGTCGGAAAAGTTCTCTCCGCACAAATCTTCCAGCGCCTTCAGCTCCTCTATGTATGACGCGCGCACGTAAGGAGCCAGATAGAAGTCGAAGGCCGGTATGGCCTGTCCACCGTGCATCTCGTTCTGTGCACATTCCATAGAGATGCAGGCCAACACGGCAGCCGTCTCTATGCGTTTGGCCGGGCGGCTGGCACCATGGCCGGCAATGAAGCCTTGGGTGAGGATATGGTCGAGGGGGTGCTGACAGCAGGTGAGGGACTTTGTGGGATAGTAGTCCTTGTCGTGGATGTGGAGGTAGTTGTGTTCCACCGCATCGCGGCTTTCCGGCGAGAGCAGGTAGTCGTCGACGAAAGGCTTGGTGGTCTCGGAGGCAAACTTCATCATCATGCCCGCCGGCGTGTCGGCGTTCATGTTGGCGTTCTCGCGCGTCACATCGTTGTTCTTGATGTTCACAATGTCCAGGAACACGTCGCGCGTCTTGGCCTTACGGGCAATGGAACGCTGGTTGCGGTAGGCGATGTAGCGTTGTGCCACGTCCTTGCGCGAACTCTTCATCAGCTCCATCTCGACGGAGTCCTGAATCTGTTCCACCGTCATCTGCGCATTGCCGCGCGCGGCAATGCGGTCGGTAATGGTCTGCAGGAGGCGGTCGTCCTCCCCCTTCTCCGTACTGATCATAGCCTTGCGGATGGCAGCCATGATTTTCTGCTCGTTAAATCCCACAATGCGCCCGTCGCGCTTCACCACTGTCTGTATCATTTTTCGAGTAAATTTTGAATTTGTAAGTTTGTTGTTTTTCGCCTGCAAAGTTACGAATAATTATCATACGATTTTCGTTTTGGACAACTTTTGTTGTGTTAATAAATGTCAAACCGATAAAATACAGTTAGTTATAAAAAGCAAATGGAAAACTTTCGAAAAGTTCTCCATTCTAAAGTTCTCCAAAAAGGAAAATCATGTATCTATCCCAACTGCTTGCGGTAGCACCGGTGGCGGCGGTGTTGTTTGGCCTCAAGATACTGCCATTGGCTGCGCACGTGCTCGTTGGTTTCCATCTGTGGCATGGCCTCTGCCCAATGGAATCCGTAGCGTTGGAACTGCTGTATCAGATCGTCGAAGATGAGTGAATTGGCCCCCTTCGAACGGTATTCCGGCAGTACGCCGATGAGCAGCAGGTCCACGGTGTCGGTCTTGTGCCCTTTCAAGGCGCGCAGCAGATGCCACCATCCGAAGGGCAGCATACGTCCGTCGCGGGTGTGGCGGAGGGCACGGGTAAATGAAGGGAAAGTTACCCCGAAGCCAACCATGCGGTGGTCGGGCGTATTCCAGTCTTCGATGCCAGTTACCAGGTTGAGGTCTGCAATCTTGATGTATTGCTTCACGAGCTGGTCAATCTGTCTGTCGGAGAGTTGACAGTAGTTGTATAGATCCTTGTAGGTGGCGTTGACGATGTCAAAGACCTCACGCCCCTTGCCGCCTTCGAGCAGTTCCTTGCGGGTAAACTTGTGTACCTGGAGGTTATAGCGTGTGCGTATCATCTCGGCGATTCTGTGAAACTTGTCTGGTACCTGTTCGGGCACGCGCACCCGATACTCCATATAGTCATTGTCCTTGACAAAGCCTTCCAGTGCCTCCATGTGGCGGATGTAGTAGGGGAAGTTGTAGTTGATGTACATTGTGGCATCCTCATCAAAGCCGTCTATCAGCATGCCTTCGCGGTCCATATCGGTGAACCCGAGCGGTCCGGCAATCTCATTCATACCCTTCGCCCGTCCCCATTGTATGACCGTCTCTAACAGAGCCCGGCTGACGGCCATGTCATCGATGAAGTCGAACCAGCCGAAGCGCACCTCCCTGCGGTTCCAACACTGGTTGGCGCGGTGGTTGATGATGGCGGCCACGCGCCCGACGACCTTTTCGTTCCGTAGTGCCAGGAAATATGCCGCCTCGCAACACTCGAAGGCTGCATTGCGGTCACTCCTCAGGGTGTTCATCTCCTCCGAACGGAGAAACGGAACGGCCTGTGGACACCGGCGGTACAAGTCATAATGGAACTGTATGAATTGCTTCAGCTCCCGATGGCAGGAGACGCGCTTGATGGTGATGTCAGTCATTGTAGAAATGATGTCTTTTCAAGTTTTAGACTGCAAAGGTCGGTAAAATCGGAAACATTACCAAATCTTTCCCTTGTTCTTTTGTGAAAATTTCGTGGGAGTTGTGTGGGAGTTGTGTGGGAGTTGTGTGAGAGTTTCGTGGGAGTTTTGTGAGAGTTTCGTCGGAGTTACGTCGGAGTTACGTCGGAGTTACGTCGGAGTTACGTCGGAGTTACGTCGGAGTTGCGTCGTTCAGAACTTCCATATCAGTTGGACTTGCAGGTCGGTCTGCGACGAGTGGTGGATTTCCTGTAGTCCGCTGGAGATGGTGGGGCGGTCGAAGTAGTTGGTGATGCCCAACTTGGCCGTCAGTGCGAGGCGGTCGGCGAGGGTGGCCGTAGTCAGGATGCTGTAGCGGATACCCTCCCCATAGAAGGCAGGCAGATAGAACTCATAGCGCAGCGATGGCTCGTACTGGTAGAGGCGGCTCTCGTAGTTGTCGGTGTGGAAATAGGCGATGCGTCCCGACAGCCGGAATGGTGCGGTCTTCCACGTCAACTGCTGGCTGGCCATGTATCCCCAATACTGACGCTGGAAGCGGACGGACACCCCGTCCGCCTGCGTCTGCCACGACAGCGACGGCGTGCACTGCCTGTTGAAGCGGAGGCGCAGTCGTTGGGTGACATGATTGGCCAGTATGGTTTTGTCGGCATTGTCGCGCTGTTTGATGTGCATCCGATAGTAGCCGTCCAGTGTCCACCCGTCGGCATTCCACTTGCAGGCCACCTTGGCGTCGAAGGCATCGCTCGACCGACTGGCGCGGTAGCGCGCCCAGTGGAAATGGGCATAGTCTGCGTATGCGGTCAGCAGGAACTGCCAGACGGGACGCCATTCCATGCCAACGTAGATGCCGTGCTCGTTTTGCACCTTTCCACCCTCTGCAAAGCTGCGGGCATGCAGCGCGGTGTAGCGGTGGTCATAGTAGCGATGGATGGCCGACAACGTGACGGCAGTGGAGGGATGCCAGGTCGCGCGGTGCAGCAGCGCCAGATAGCCGTCGGCATTGATGGCCGTCTCTCCGGCCAGCGAGAGGTTGTTGCCGACGTATCCGTAGTCCACACTCGCGTTGGCGAGACCGTTCCCTGTAGCTTGATAGCGCTGGTAAAGGGACTGTCTGCTGGGGTTCAGCGGACGGTCGAAGTAGGAATATACGCCATTGACGTTGAGGTGGAACACGTCATCATGCCAGCCGATGCTGCCGCCTGCGTCCCATCGCACGATGTTGTTTTTCTTCTCCAGCTCCAAGGTGGTGCGGTGATAGCTCGAGGTGAGGATGGTGCGCACCGTGCCGTCGCTGTTGAGCGTGGCATCGAGGGGACGGCAGGAGGCGAACGCCGTGGCACGCCAATGGCTGGAAAGACGGACAGACACGGCAGCTCCTTGCAGATAGTTGGCCGGGGATCGCGAGGCGACGGAGCGGATGGTGGCTGCGGCGCGGCTGCCTTCTTGCAAGGACAGGGTCTTTCCGAGGGAGAAGGCACCGTTCATAATCAGTCCTTGTCCCATCTGCACCTGGTACATACCTAAGCAGAGCCGCTCCACAGCCCCCAGTTGGTTGAGCTGCAGGTAGTAGGCGTAGTGGTCGTACCCCATCGTGTTGCGGTTGGCGAAGAAAGGCTCTCCGGCATCCTGCGCACCAGTGAAGCCCACCTTCACACGGTCGCGATAGGCATATTGGTAGCGCACAGTGTGGGTGTAACGGTCGCCCAGATAACCACCGTTGCGGATGCCTTGACGGGTGTAGAAAGGCACGGTGCCCGAGACCGTCAGTTGACTGTCGCCGTGGCGCAGGATGGTGTCCAGCTGCAGTGGAGGCGGATCTGCGGCGACGGGATGGACACAGACGAAGTGGCGCAGCAGATGTCGCAGTTCGAAGTCGATGGACTCCACCAGTGCCAGTTCGTTGAGGGACTGCATCGCGTGGTTGCGGTAGACATACTCCAGAATGTCGGACACCTGTTGCGGAGAGAGCAACGGGATTTGTTCCAGTTGTTCGCGCGTGGCACTGTTGAGATTGATGGGGTGGTTCTCCAGTTCCGTTAACACCTCGAAGGCTTCCTCCCACTGCTCCGTGTTTCCCTCCCCATCGGTTTCCTCCTCCACCCATTGCCAAAAGTCCTCCTGCCACGGCTGCATCTGCTGTGCCGGCAGTGCCGTGGGCAGAAGGGACAGCAGTAGGGACAGACACAGCTGCGGCAGACATCGGGGACATGGACGTTGGGTGGGCATCATATTTTATGGTTCGCCTTGCAAAATTACGAAAATAATGAGTAACTTTGCACCGAAAGCAAGAGAAAATCATGACAGACATAGATTTCGACATCCATCAGGAGCAGTTGTCTGCCTCGGAAAAGGACTACGAGAATGCCCTCAGACCCCTGTCGTTTAACGATTTCAGCGGACAGAAACAGGTGGTGGACAACCTCCGCGTGTTTGTGGAGGCAGCCAGATACCGAGGCGAACCGCTCGACCACACCCTGTTGCACGGTCCGCCAGGACTGGGCAAGACCACCCTCTCCAACATCATCGCCAACGAGCTGGGGGTAGGGTTCAAGATTACCAGCGGACCGGTGCTGGACAAGCCGGGCGACCTGGCCGGCATCCTGACCTCGCTGGAGAAGAACGACGTGCTGTTCATCGACGAGATCCATCGTCTCTCGCCCGTGGTGGAGGAGTATCTGTACTCGGCCATGGAGGACTACCGCATCGACATCATGATAGACAAAGGGCCGTCGGCACGCTCCATCCAGATAGACCTCAATCCCTTCACCCTCGTGGGCGCCACCACGCGTAGCGGACTGCTGACCGCTCCGTTGCGTGCCCGCTTCGGCATCAACATGCACCTGCAATATTACCAACCCGAGACCTTGCAGCACATCATCACCCGCTCGGCCTCCATCCTCGGCGTACCCATCACGGCAGAAGCCGCAGGAGAGATTGCCGGACGATCGCGCGGTACGCCACGTATCGCCAACGCCCTGTTGCGCCGCGTGCGCGACTTCGCCCAGGTGCGCGGTACGGGACGCATCGATACCGCCATCACGCAGGTGGCACTGACGGCCTTGAACATCGACCAGTACGGTCTCGATGAGGTGGACAACCGTCTGCTGCTGACCATCATCGACAAGTTCCGGGGAGGCCCTGTCGGCATCACCACCATTGCTACGGCCATCGGGGAAGATGCCGGAACAGTGGAGGAGGTCTATGAGCCATTCCTGATTATGGAGGGTTTCATCAAGCGGACACCGCGCGGGCGCATGGTCACCGAACTGGCATACAAGCATTTCGGACGCAATCCATATAGTGGAAATATTATGGAACCACAACTCTTTGAAGATTAATCACGATGAAGACAGGAATCTTTGTGGGGAGCTTCGATCCCTTTACCATTGGACACGACAGCATCGTCCGACGTAGCGTCGGACTGTTCGACCGCCTCGTCATCGGTGTGGTGGGCGACCACGTGAGCAAGCCTTATATGCAACCTGCCGAGGAACGCATGAAAGCCATTGCCGCACTTTATGTCCGTGACAGCCGCATCACGGTGAAACCCTACTACGGTCTGGCGATAGACTTCGCCAAGCAGGAACAGGCGCAGTATATTGTGAAGGGCGTGCGCTCGGTGAAGGACTTCGAGTATGAGCGTGAGCAGGCCGACATCAATCGGCAGATGGGCGGTGTGGAGACCATCCTGCTCTACAGCGAACCGCAGCTGTCCAGCGTCTCGTCCTCTATGGTGCGCGAGTTGCGCCACTTCGGGGTGGATGTTTCTCCCTTTCTGCCGCAGCCAGTGAAGGGAAAGGACGAACCAAACGACGAAAGTAACAAGAACACATTATGATTACATACCAGGCGGAGAACGTGAAGTTCCCGAACATCAAACGCCGCGAGACAACGGCATGGATTCGTAAGGTGGCGGCCTCCTATGGCCGTCGGGTAGGGGAGGTCGGCTATCTCTTCTGCGACGACGAGAAGATTCTGGAGGTGAACCGCGAGTACCTGCACCACGACTATTACACCGACATCATCACCTTCGACTACGACGAGGACGACATCATCAGTGGTGACCTTGTCATCTCGCTCGATACGGTAAGGAGCAACGCGGAGCTCTTTCACAAGGACTATGACGAGGAACTGCACCGCGTCATCATCCACGGCATCCTCCACCTCTGCGGCATCAACGACAAAGGGCCGGGCGAACGGGAAATTATGGAAGCGGCCGAGAACAAGGCTTTGGCACTACGCAAATAAAGGAAGATGGAAGACATGAAGAATCCAACCGCCTGGATGGCGGATGACGTGCGCTATATGCGCCGCTGCATCCAGTTGGCGGAGAACGGACTGTTGTCGGCACGTCCTAACCCAATGGTGGGGGCGGTCATCGTGGCCGACGGTCGGATTATCGGCGAAGGCTATCATGTGCGTTGTGGACAGGGGCATGCCGAGGTGAATGCCTTTGCATCGGTGCGCCCGGAGGACGAGACGTTGCTACAGCAAGCCACCCTCTACGTGTCCCTTGAACCCTGTTCCCACTGGGGCAAGACACCGCCCTGCGCAGACCTTATTATTAATAAAGGTGTGCCGCGCGTGGTAGTGGGCATCGTCGACCCCTTTGTCGAGGTGCAGGGGCGCGGCATCAGAAAGTTGCGTGAGGCAGGCATCCAGGTAGAGGTTGGACTGCTGGAGGAGGAATGCCGCTGGCTGAACCGCCGCTTCTTCACCTTCCATGCGGAACACCGTCCCTACATCATCCTGAAGTGGGCGCAGACGGCCGATGGCTTCATCGACAACCATTTCCTGCCAACGATGATTTCCAATGCACAGACCCAGATGATCTCCCACAAGCTGCGTGCGGAGGAGATGGCCATACTGGTGGGACACACCACGGCTGAACGCGACCACCCCGCACTTAATGTGCGCTATTGGAGCGGACCGTCGCCCAAGCGCATCGTGCTGACGCATGCGCGCCCCTTGCCGCAGTTGATGGACGACCTGCACCAGCAGGGCATCCAGTCGCTCATCGTGGAGGGCGGAAGAAAGACGTTGGAGAGTTTTATCGCCGCCAGTTTGTGGGACGAGATACGCATGGAGCAGTCGCCGCTGACGGTGGGAGACGGCACGCGCGCCCCCCAGTTGCCGGCACAGGTCGCCATGGTCAGCCACCGATGGTACGGCGACAACACACTGACCGTCTACCGCAGGTGTGCGCTGTGTTCGAAAGAAAAAGAGAAATAAGCGTCAGATGACTCCATAGTGGCGTAATGCCAATAGGATGCCGTCGTCGTCCACACTCGTTGTAGTGTAGGTGGCGGCGGCTTTCAGTTCGGGAATGGCATTACCCATAGCAATGCCGATGCCAGCCTGTTGGATGATGCTCATGTCGTTGCCCCCATCGCCGAACGCGATGGTGTGCACGAGGTCAATGCCTTCCGCCTCCGCCATGGCAATCAGTCCCTGCCCCTTGTCGGCATCGCGGTTTGTGATGTCGGTAAACTCCGGATGCCAGCGGCCGGACACGCAGTGGGGCAACTGCGGCATCAGCCGTTTCTCGTCTGCTTCATCAAAGAATACAGACAACTGATAGACAGGCTCCTGCATGGCCACTTCGAGGGGTGTGTGGTGGTCAACGTTGGAGACGGCCAAGTCGTGCTCGAAGATGCGGCTGACGCACTCCTTGCTGTTGAACACCACCATGCGCGACTCCACGCAGACGATGCAGGCATGGTCGTTGCGCCGGCAGTCGTCGAACACCCGTTCCACGTCGGCAGCCTCGATGGGCACGCGGCGCACGGTGCGGTTGCCCACAAAGCAGTGCGCACCGTTGGTGGTGATGTAGCCGTCGACAAGGTGCTCAATGGCTCCGATGTTGTCCAGGATATAGGAAGGGCGCCCCGTCGAGATGTAGATGCGTGCACCGTTGGCCTTGGCCTGCGTGAGGGCAAGGATGGTGGAGGGCGGAATCTGGTGGGTCTCGAAACTCACGAGTGTGCCGTCGACATCGAAGAAGAGCGCGTATCTGTTATCCATAAGTTGTTGTTGTCTTGTTGTTGTTGAAAGGATGGTTGTGGCCTATTTGCGGCCGAAGTCGGCGGGCACCTCACCCCATTTCCCCGTCTCCCATTTGACGACGGGGTTCTGCCAGGTGTGCGTGTGTAGCCATCGCTCGGCGCGCCGGATAATCTGGTAGAGGGGCTCCGTCTGCGGGGTGCGTTCGAGCTTGGTCTTGCACTGCCGCTTCTTCACCCACAGGATGGCATTGTACGAGTCGCTGTACACGGTCTTTGTGGTCTGCCCCGTCTGCTGCAGGAGTGCCAGGGCATGGACGATGGCCAGAAACTCTCCGATGTTGTTAGTGCCCTTCATCGGACCGAAATGGAATACGCGCGCTCCTGTGGCGAGGTCAATGGCCTGATATTCCATCGGACCAGGATTGCCGGAGCAGGCGGCATCCACCGCCCAAGCATCCGCCGTCACCTCCATGGGCAGCGGCAGTACGGTGTCGTGTCGGTAGTCGGGAGGATTCTGCATGGCTTGTTACATGCGTTCAGGCACCTCGATGCCCAGCAGGGCCATGCCGTTGCGGATGATCTTCGCCACGTTGCGAGCGAGAACCAGGCGCACGAGGCGCTTCTCTGCGTCCGGCTCGTTGAGGATGCTGTAGTCGTGGTAGAACTGGTTGAACACCTTGGTCAGCTCGTAGCAGTAGTTGGCAATGCCGCTGGGGCTGTAGTCCTTGCCGGCCTGTTCCACGGCAACGCCGTATTCGCTCATCTTCTGGATAAGCTCTGTTTCCTTGTCGGCCAGCGCGGCGTGGAGCGGAGCACCGTCAATGCCTGTCTCGCCGGCCTTGCGCAGGATGCTACGGATGCGGGCGTAGGTGTACTGGATGAAAGGTCCTGTATTGCCGTTGAAGTCGATGGACTCCTCGGGGTTGAAGAGCATGTTCTTGCGCGCGTCTACCTTGAGGATGAAGTATTTCAGGGCACCCATTCCCACGATGCGGGCAATCTCGTCGCGCTCCGCCTCGCTCATGTCGTCGAACTTGCCCAGCTCCTCACTGGTTTTTCGGGCATCGCTGACCATCAGTGCCATGAGGTCGTCGGCGTCGACCACTGTGCCTTCGCGGCTCTTCATCTTGCCGTTGGGCAGTTCCACCATGCCGTAGGAGAAATGCACGAGTTCCTTGCCCCACTTGAAGCCGAGGCGGTCAAGGAGGATGGAGAGCACTTGGAAGTGGTAGTTCTGTTCGTTGCCCACCACGTAAATCATCTTGTCGATGGGATAGTCATGGAAGCGCATCTCGGCGGTGCCGATGTCCTGGGTCATGTAGACGCTGGTGCCGTCGGATCGCAGCAGGAGCTTCTGGTCAAGTCCCTCGTTGGTGAGGTCGGCCCACACCGAGTTGTCGGCATGGCGCTCGAAGAGTCCTTTGGCCAGTCCCTCTTCCACCTTAGCCTTGCCCTTGAGGTAGGTCTCCGATTCGTAGTAGATTTTGTCGAACGACACGCCTAACTTCCTGTACGTCTCGTCGAAACCGGCATACACCCAGCTGTTCATCTTCTGCCAGAGCGCGCGCACCTCGGGGTCGCCCTGCTCCCATTTCACGAGCATCTCGTGCGCTTCCTTGATAAGCGGTGCTTCCTGCTTGGCTTGTTCCTCGTCCATGCCACCCTCCACGAGTTGCTTGACCTCTTCGCGGTAGTGCTTGTCGAAGGCCACGTAGTAGTCGCCGATGAGGTGGTCGCCCTTCTTGCCGCTGCTCTCCGGTGTTTCACCGTTGCCCCATTTCTGCCAGGCGAGCATCGACTTGCAGATGTGTATGCCGCGGTCGTTGACGATGTTGGTCTTGACGACGCGGTTGCCGTTGGCCTGCATGATCTGTGCCAGCGACCATCCCAACAGGTTGTTGCGCACATGACCCAGATGGAGCGGCTTGTTGGTGTTGGGTGAGGAGTATTCTATCATGACCAGCGGACTGTCGTCAGTGGCCTGTCGTTCGCCGTAGTGTTCATCGGCATTGATGTCGTTGAGCAGGGCGAGCCATGCCGCCGGTGCCACGACCAGGTTGAGGAATCCCTTCACCACGTTGTAGCTGGCCACGGCCTCGCAGTGGTCGGCCAGATACTGTCCGATTTCCTGCGCCGTCTGCTCGGGACTCTTCTTCGAAATCTTGAGGAAAGGGAATACGACGAGGGTGAGGTTTCCCTCAAACTCGCTGCGTGTGTTCTGCAGCTGTATCATCTTCTCGGGCACCTGCTGTCCGTAGAGTGATGCGACTGCATCCTGTGCCGATGCAATAATTTGTGTTCCAATATTCATGTCTCGATGTTTTTTCCGCGTGCAAAGGTACGAATAAATTGGCGAATACACAAATTCCTGCGTACGTGAGAATACCTGTTTTCGTTTCTTGTCGCAGGAAAATTTGGGGGAAGCGCAAAAATGGTGTATATTTGCAGCATGGAAAAGAAAGACTATATCCGTCCTTACCTGCGATCCCTGAAGCTGCAGCGCGGACTGTCCGAGAATACCGTGGATGCCTACAGCCGCGACTTGCAGAAGTTGTTGGGGTATCTGCGCGACGAGGGCAAGACGGTGTATGACGTGACACTGCCCGACCTGCAGCATTTCGCTGCCACGCTCCATGACATTGGCATCGGGCCGCGATCCCAGTGCCGCATCCTCTGCGGGGTGCGATCCTTCTTCCGCTTCCTGCAACTCGATGGCTGGCGCGACGACGACCCTTCCGAACTGTTGGAGAGTCCCGTGCTGGGCACCCATCTGCCCGAGGTGCTCTCCACCGCCGAGGTGGATATGCTCAAGGCAAGCATTGACCTGTCAAAATGGGAGGGGCATCGCAACAGGGCCATCATCGAGACCCTCTTCTCCTGCGGCCTGCGTGTCAGCGAACTCACGACACTGAAGCTCAGCAACCTGTTTGAACAGGAACGGTATATCAAGGTGACGGGGAAAGGTTCGAAGGAACGTCTCGTGCCCATCTCGCAGAAGGCTCTCGACGAAATCAACCTTTGGTTTGACGATCGGCGACAGATGAACATCAAGCCCGGGGAGGAAGACTACGTGTTCCTCAACCGTCGCGGTGCCCATCTCACCCGCACCATGATACTCATCATGATCAAGCGGCAGGCTGAGGCTGCCGGCATCCAGAAAACCATCTCGCCGCATACGTTGCGCCACTCCTTTGCCACGGCGTTGCTTGAAGGCGGTGCCGACCTGCGTGCGATACAGATGATGATGGGACATGAGTCCATTGCCACCACCGAAATCTATACGCACGTGGACATGAGCACCCTGCGCCAACAGATTTTGGAACATCATCCGCGGAATATCAAACATCGGGACGACACTGCATAGTGTCGCCCCGATATTGTTACTTGCTTTTCTTTTCTTTTCTTACTGGAGCACCTTGGCGGCATAGTTGCCCATGACCTCATAGCCCTTGGGGTTGAGATGCAACCAGTCGTCGGAGTATTCCGCCTTCAGGCGTTGCGGATCCTGCGGGTCGCACACCACCTTGTCGAAATCGATAATGCCGTCAAACGCGCCACTTCCCCTGATCCATTGATTGACCGTCTGCCGCACGGCTTCGTGCCAGTGTGTGAAATAAAAGCTTTCCTTGATGGGCGTAATCGTGCCGCCATACACCTTGATGCCCTTGGCCTTGACTTTGGCGATAAGGGTTTTGTAGCAGGCGATCAGCGTGTCGGCCACCTGCTCGTAGTGACCCGTTGAACCGCCGATGTCGTTGATGCCCTCGAAGATGACGAGTGTGGTGACACCATTCTGTCCCAGGATGTCGCGGTCAAACCGCTTCATGGCCGGCTCGCTCAGTCCGCCCTGCACCACGCAGTTGCCGCCGATGCCCAGGTTCAGCACGCCATACGGTTGCTGCTTGTTCAAGGCATCCGCGAGGAAGTCCGTCCAGCGGTTTTGCAGATTGGTGGTGCTGCCACGACCGTCGGTGATGGAGTTGCCGAGCACTGCCACCACGGGAACGTCATCGGAGGTCATGACCTCCAGTGCCGCGAGGTTGTACCAGTGATCCACTTTCTCACCGTCGGCGAACGACGGATCTGCAGGCTTGGCCGCCTTCTTCGTCGGCCCTATAACATAAGAGGTGGTGCGCGATCCACGATGCGAGGTGGCGTTCTGCGGAGTCTGACCGTAGTCGATGGTGATGGTGAGGCGCTGCCCTGCCTTCAGGTCATACGGGCAGGCATCCGAGTAGACGGCCTTACCGGCCTCGATGGTCACGTTCTTCTTGCCGTTGAAGCGGAGGTAGCGCGCCGTCTTGTCCTTGACGAGCCATTGGCTGTCGGCATCCGTGTCAGCGAGGTACACCGACTTGATTTCAACGGGCTGTGCACTAAATTCGTTGCTGAGTTTCAGTCGCACCTCTTTGCCGCCGAACGATACGTGTACGATTTGTCTGCACGAGCGATTGGTGAGACTTTCCTTGGGCATATCGCCCTTACCCGTCCATTCCGCTGCCGTTGCCCACGTTCCTTTCCATACGTTCTGTGCCGTCATCGTCGTCACACAGGGGGAAAGAAACAGGACGGAGGCGATTCCGATGAGTTTCTTTTTCATGATAGTCGTTGTATAAGTTAGTGAATAGTTGTACTTGTTATTTCAACCGTTTCTCCAGTTCCTGCTCCACCTTGTCGGGCTCCATGTCGCGGGCTACAATCCGTCCGCTCTTGTCGGCCACGAGGATGGAGGGGACGGTGGCGATGCCCAACTGTGTGGCCATAGGCGACTGGAACATCTGTCCGTCGCAGACCACGGGCCACGGGATGGAGTCGCGATCCACGCGGCGGCGCACCTCCTTGACATCTCCGTCAAGACACAGCGTCACGACGGCGAGCTTCGAACCGTAGGTTTCCCGCAGCTTATGCAGGCGCTGCAGGATGTTGCCGCTCTGGTAGCTCCATGTCGCCCATACGTTGACCACATTCACCTTCCCGTCCAGTTGCGCATTGGACACCTTGTGTCCCTTGAGGTCGGTGGCGGAGAAGGGCGGTATCTTGGCTTCCAGTTGGCTCTTCTTCAACATGTCGAGCTGTCGGCGCAGGAAGAGCAACCGTGCGTTGTCGGGCTGCGCCTTCACCATCAGTGCCGCCAGTTCCGCGGCCTGCTTCAGGTCGGCATCGACGGTCAGCACGAAATAGCGGTTGAGGAGGTAGTTGCTGATGGGCGACTGTGGATGTTTGCGGATGAAGTCCGCCACCTCCTTGCGCTCTTCGGGCGGCGTGAGGCGGTTCAGCTGGCTGCGCAGTCCGGTGAACTGTTCGTTGATGTCCGAACCCTTCACCGTGATTTCCTTCAGGTGCGTGGCATCGCCCTTGATGTTCAGCGAGACGCTTGGAGCGGCAAACACCGCCAGTTCGCTGTAGTTGGGGAAGATGACGATAAAGGTATAGTTTCCCTGCACGGCCTTCTCGTAGGAGAAGCGGCCGTCGCGCACTTTGATGGTGTCGGTGCCCGTCATTCCCCCGTCAGGGCTATACACATAGAATTCGCCTTGATTCAGGTTTCTGAGTCGGCCTTCGAGACGAAATTTCTTATCGCCGAAGCCGCACGAAACAAGAATCAAGACGAACGCTAAATATCCGAGAATTTTTCTCATTCTTTATTTGTTGACCGCGCTCAGCTCCAGGTCATTGGCAGCATACTGGGCCAGCTTCGGGTCTTTCTGGATGGCGCTGCGCAGATAAGTAGCAGCAACATCGTTGTTACCCTGGCGTGCGTTGACGATGGCGTTGAGGTAGTCGGTCATGCCGTTGGCATTCTTCACGTTAGCCAGCGTCTTGGCAGCACTTGCATAGTCCTTGTTGAGCAGCTGAGCCAGTGCAGCACTGTTGGAGTTGATGCCAGCGAAGTCCTGCTGTGCCAGAGCGTAGTTGCCCTGTGCCAGGTGCAGGTTACCCAGAGCCTCGGAGAGGTTGTAGGCACCGGCTGCGCGGGAGATGTACTCCTCAGCGGTCTTCACGTCGCCGTTCTGCAGAGCCAGCATACCCAAGTTGGCGTTAGCCTCGGCGTTCTTGCCGTCGATGGAACGAGCCTGGTTCAGGTACTTCTGTGCCTCCACGTTGTCACCCTTCTGCATAGCCAGCACGGCCAGGTTGTTGGTGGCGCGGCTGTCCTGACGGTAGAGGTCGGCGGTGGTCTTCAGAATGTCCTCACGCTGGCTGTCGTCCTTGGTGATGGCAGCTCCGTAGAGCAGCTCCTCGACGCTGAGCTTGGAGGGGTCTTCCTTGTACTGAGCCAGGATCTGCTCGTCGCTGCGGCCGATGGTCTCGTAGTTGATGGTCAGACGGGCGCGGCGCAGTTCCGGCAGGATGTTGTCGGCCAACTCGCGGAAGCCCTCGCTCATGTTCTTGATCTGCTGCTCACGCTCCTGCGGATCCTTGTACATGGAGAGCACGCGAAGGATGACCTCCTTGTCCTGGATGTTGCTGGCCTGCACCAACTCCTGGAAGCCTTCCCAGTCCTGTGCGGTGTACTGTGCGGAGAGGGCGGTCTCCACCTTGGCGAGCTTCATCTGCTGCTTCACGTACTTCTCGGTGTTCTGCTGACGCTGGTTGGCCAGCTTCTCGTTGAGCGTCACACCGCCATCCGGCGATGCGTATGCAGAAATCTCTACGTTGTTGATGTTGAGGGTCTCCTGCTCCTTGGCGATGCGCTTGAGGAGGCTGGTGAACTCCTTGACGGAATTGTTCTTCAGCTCGCTCTTGCGGAGGTTGGCCTGCTGGATGAGGAACTTGATGGTAGCATCATACTTTTGGGCGTTGACGCGCTGGTAGGCATCCTGCGAGGTGCAGGGCTGTGCGTCAGCCGCAGTCGAGCGGTACAGCTCGCTGGTGGCAATCACGCCGGTAGCCACCTTGACAGCGGGCACTTCCACCACTTTCTTGCCGACGCGAGCGTCGAAGGTGAGGTAGAGGTCGCTCTTCTGCATGGCGGGCTGATAGGCGAAGTTAGCCTTCATGGTGTAGTTGCCACCCACCTTGTAGGAGATGGTCTGGTCGTTGCCCTGCACCTTCTCGCCCTGGAAGGTTGCGCTCTGTCCCTGCACGGCCTTCTCAACACCGTCCTCGGTGAAGCGCAGCTCCGGCGTCACGGTAACCACAGCCTTCTTGGCCATGTACTTCTCAGGGAACATGCCATTGATGGTGGCAGGCACCTGACCGGTCTCGGTCTCCAACGGATTGGGCACTACCTTGAAGTTGTCTGCCGACAGTTCTCCAAGCTTGCTGCCACATGATGTCAGCGTGGCAACAGCCACTGCTGAGAGGAATAAAAGTTTTTTCATTGTTCTATGTATTAATGGTCTCTTGTTTATTTTTGGTGCAAAGATAGCGACTTCTTCTGTAAAATGTCCAATAAGCGGTAATTTTTAGCTATTTTTAAGACGCTACGCGCGTCCGTGCAGCAGTTCACCGTAAAGTTCATTCATCTGTTGGGCTACGCTATCGCCCTCAAAGCGGCGGATGTACTGCTGACTGCGGCGGATGCGATCCTCGCGTTCATCATGGCCTACGAGCGACAGACGGAGGGCTTCCGCCAAGGCTTCCGTATCGGTGGGCGACACGTAGCGGCAGTCGGGCCCGCCGGCCTCCTCCAGGCACGAACCCGTGCAGGCCACCACGGGCAATCCCTGACGGATGGCCTCGATGATGGGGATGCCGAAACCCTCGTAGACCGAAGGGTAGACAAAGGCTTCCGCCGTGGCATAGAGGGCGGGAAGATGGGCATCGGGCACACCATGCAGGATGTGGAGGCGATGGGAAAGTTGATGATTGTCAGCATAGCGGATAATCCGATCCGTGTAGGGCGTGTGGCGACCCACCATGACGAGACCGACATCATCGGGCAGCAACGGCAGGGCTTTGACGGCCAGCAGCATGTTCTTGCGCGCCTCGATGGAACCTACATTCAGGATGAAGCGGGCTGGCAGACCGTATTGATGGCATACCGACTGTCGCTGTTCGGCGGTCACCTCCGCCGTGAAGCGGTGCGCACAGCTCTGATAGACGACGGAGATCTTCTGCTCGCTGACACCGCCCAGTTCCATAATGTCGCGCTTGGTACATTCGCTGATGGCGATGATGCGGTCGGCCTCGCGCAGGGTCTGCCGGAACTTCCGGGTATAAATCTTGACATCCGCCCAATGGTAGAACTCGGGATGGCGCATGAAGATCAGGTCGTGGATGGTGACCACACTGCGGATGCCGCTGCGACGGATGCCCACTGGCAGTTCGCCAGACAAACCGTGAAACAGTTGCACGCCGTCGCGGATCAGGTCTTTCACCACGCCGTGGCTGCGCCACAACGACTTGCCCACGAGGGGCATGAGGGATCCGTGGGGCAGACAAAGTTTGACATTGTCGTGTCCCAGCACCTGCGATCGGAGGTCGTCGCGCCCGGCATCGGGCGCATACAGGCGGATCTGTAGCGGCAGGGCTGCCAGGTCGTTGACCAGCGTCCTGCCGTAGCTGCCCAGTCCCGTGCCGTTCCTGACGATGCGCTTCGCATCGAATCCAATGATGGGTGTTGCGTCCATGGGTGTCTCCTATTTTCAGCTATTTTGATGTTGCTTTGAGGGTTTTTGCCGATTTCCTGTGTGTGTATTGCCGATAGTCAACGCTCGACAAATCGGGATGATCTATCTCGTCCCAAAAAGGGAATTGCGACAACTCCGCGGCAAGCTCTTCGTCAGTCTTTTCGCGATACTTGCTGCGGTAACTTGCAGTAGACTTGCTGTTCAGTATAACCAAGCAGGTATACAGTTTCTCCACGTCTTTGGAAGAATTAACAGCATCTATCAAGTGATGCCTCATTTCCTGAACCGACAAGGACATCCCTGCCGCAGGGATAGGTTCTGCAACCATACCCGTGGCTTCGCCATTATCATTAGGCAATTTGTACCGTTTCTCCATGTCCATATTTTTTGTCTTGCGCATGATTTCCAGTTTTCTCTGCGCAAAGGTACGATTAAGCGAGCGAAAAGCAAAAGAAAATACTCTATTTTATTTTGCTTTTCCGAGCGTGAGTACTTTCGATGCGTAGCATCAAAGGTACGACGAAGCAGGCAAAAAGCCAAACAAAAGCAGGGCAATCTTTGGTGCAGTAGAGAAAAAACACTACCTTTGCAGAAGAATAATCGAAGACAACGTCCTGGAACAATGAGAAAAGTGCTGTATTATCTCGTCTACGCCTTATGGTACGTGCACTCGCTGCTGCCTATGCGCGTGCACTACGTGCTCTCCAACCTGCTCTTCCTGTTGCTCTACCACGTGATGGGATATCGACGTCGTACGGTATGGGTCAACATCGTGACGTCCTTTCCCGAGAAAACCATCGCGGAGAAGCGAGCCATTGAACGCGGTTTCTATCATTTCCTCTGCGACTACATGGTGGAGAGCGTCAAGATGTTGACCATGAGCGAGGCGGAGATGAAGCAACGCCTGGTGTTCAAGGGTACGGAGCGCATCAACGAGGTGGTGGAGAGCGGACAGTCATGTGCCGTCTATCTGGGACACTACTGCAACTGGGAGTGGATTACGTCATTGCCCCTGTGGGTGACCCCCAAGGCGCAGTGCGGGCAGATTTATCATCCGCTGGAGAACAAAGACTTCGACCGACTGTTCCTCCGCTTGCGCCAGCGGTTCGGTGCCCAGTGTATCGCCATGAACAGCACGTTGCGCGAGATGGTGAAGTACCGTAAGGCCGGACAACCCGTGGTCATCGGCTACATCTCCGACCAGGTGCCCTTCTGGAACAACATCCATCACTGGTGCGACTTCCTCCACCACGACACCCCCGTGCTGACGGGAACAGAACGCATCGCGCGGAGCATGAACCACGCCGTGTTCTACATGGAGGTGCAGCGCGTGAAGCGCGGCTACTATGAGGCCGAGTTCAAACTCATCACGCGCGACCCCAATGCCATGCCCGAATACAGCATCACCGACCGTTATTTCCAAATGTTGGAAGCGTCCATCCGCCGTGCTCCCGAGTTCTGGCTCTGGAGCCACAACCGCTGGAAGCGCACGCGCGAGGAGTTCAACCGCTTCTATGAGGTCATCGACGGGAAAGTCGTGCGCCGCGACCGATGAGACGGGACTACAGGTGGTTTTTATCCTTCCCTGTCACACTGCCCGGTGAGGGTAAAGTATTTCTCCAATACCATCAGCGAGAGGAGTCGCTCCCGTTGCTTGTTCCGGAACTGTTGTGTCCATTCGTGTGCATGCTGGATGATGGCCTTGGCCTCGTCGGGATGTTGCTCGTAGTACATGACCCGTTCTATCAAGTCGTGGAAATCATCTGCAATTTCGATGTAGTGATAGTTGGGTATCAACCGCCCTTCCATATACCAGGTCTCACACGTCGGGCGGGGCATGACGGCGATGGAGTTGCTCGACATCACCCATTTTAGGTTCGAAGCCACATCGTTGCCCTCCAAAGCCATGATGTACTTGCTGTACAGGTGGTCGTGGAGGGTCATGGTGCCTGTCGCTATGAGGTCGCAAAGCGGATGGTTGCCCCATTGTTCAATGAAGCGAATGCGGTTGGACTTGTTTCTCACATCGCCGCGAAAGAGTATGCGACACTGCTTGTCCTCCCATTGGAAGGGATCATGCACCCACACGAAATGCCGCACCTTGTCCAAGTTGAGCAGGATATTGTTGCGGTTGCCGTCGTCAGCAGTGACGGGGCGGCTCTTCGTGATTTCAGGCAGAGGGAAGAGGTAGTTGACATCACCGGGATTATACGCCCATCGGAAGGTGTCTGGGAAGCAACGCGTGAATTCATAGGCGTCAAAGAAATAGGAACTGTTGATATAGTCGTTGACGTATGATTTCCGTTTCTTCAAGGTGTACTGTCCCAATGTCGTGGCATCTGGCGGCAGAAATATCTTGTCCGTGAACTTGCAGTAGTAGTCCACACGGTCTTTGATGTACGCCTGCTCTTCTTTGGACAGCGTCTCAAACTGAGCCAGTAACGCTTTGCGCCTGTGGCCGAGTATCCATTTCGGGAATACATAGCGTGCATATCCCTTGATGTAGAACATCAGGTGACTGTTTTTCCGTGTATGGTGAACGACGATGTTCCACCATGCTTTTATGTTTTCTGTAACGGTGTGTGACATAAGCACTATCTTACTTCATCTCAGCCAGTAGAGGAAATGTTTGTATGCCTTCTTGAAGAACCATTTCAGACGCTTGTAGGGTCTGGGCTTCGTCGGAATCATCGTCGGCATGCTACCGTCGCAGCTGCATTGACAGGCGATACAGGGATAGCTCCAATAGTATGTCAGGAGTCCTTGCTGTATCAAGTAACTGTGTAGGCGGTCGCTGGTGAAGGCCGATTGCTGGACTTTCACATACTCCATTATCGCCTCTGCTGCCTGTCGGCTGACGTAGATGCACCCTGCAAAACGGTCGCGCCCAGCTTGATAGAGCACCTGCCTGGGGCGGTGGCGTCTGCTGCGTGCCACCAACATCAGGCTGCTCTCCTCATAGTTCATGATGCACGGCTCGGCGGGAAAGCGCGTTTGCCATTCCAACAGACTCTTCTCAAAAACCGTTTTGAAGTGTCGCTTCAGACGCAGGTCGTCCTCAACCACCAGTGCACCGGGGAGATCGTGGGAGATGATGTACTCCATGGCCAACAGGTGCTTGTACGCACAGCTCGTGGCAGGCGTGCGGCCATAGATGGTATCAGACTTTCCATTGTCCTTGAAATACTTTTGCAGCACGTCGTCTGTAATATCCTCGATGTTCCCGTCCTCGATAAAGGTGATGGGATAGTCCAGAGCCGACAACTGCCGTGTGATGTAGCGTTTGCGCTCCGTATTGCCGCGGACATGGATGACCAGAACCTCGACCTGCGGCATTTTGTGTGTAGCTGATTTCATACGTTGCAAAATTAGTAAATAAAAACAACTTAACGAAGAAAAAAAGGTTTTTCTTTTTGTATTTCACTCACTTAATCGTACCTTTGCAGTGCATGAAAAAAACGAATACCACACCATCATGATACCCAAGGTAATACACTATTGCTGGCTCAGCAACGACCCCTTCCCGGCCAAGATACGCAAGTGCATGGACACGTGGAAGAAGACACACCCCGACTATGAGATAAAGCGGTGGAGCATGAAGAACTTCGACGTCCAAGCGGTGCCGTACGTGAAGGAAGCGTGCGATGCACACAAATGGGCTTTTGCCGCCGATTATATCCGGATGTACGCTCTATATACGGAAGGAGGCATCTATCTGGACTCTGACGTGATGCTGCTGAAGCGTTTCGATGATTTTTTGGATAATTCGTTCTTCTCCAGCATGGAGTACCATCCGACCCAGGTGGAACGCACTGGTGCACTGCAACATCTGGATGCTGATGGTCATCGCACCGACGATGCCTTCATTGAGGGCATACAGATTCAGGCTGCTGTCATGGGTGCCGAGGCAGGATGCCCTTTCGTCAAGGAGGTGCTGGACTGGTATGCCGACAAGCACTTTCTGCGCGCGGACGGCACGCTGATGACGGATGTGCTTTCACCTTATATATACGCGCGTGTAGCGGAGCAAAAGGGCTTTGTCTATAAGGACATTGACCAATCGCTGCCGGGACGCATACATATCTATCCGTCGGAAACCTTTGCCGGCAACAAGCATGAGGTGACGCCTCGCAGCTATGCCATCCACTATTGCGCACACAGCTGGCATCCCACGCCGAAGGAAAAGATCATGAAATTTTTCCAGAAACTTTTCGGGAAGTGACCATTGTTCGCGAACAATAGGTCCATTCACTTCTGCATGGACGTTTTGTTTGCGAACAATAGGTCCATTCACTTCTGCATGGACGTTTTGTTTGCGAACAATAGGCCCATTCACTTCTGCATGGACGTTTTGCTTGCGAACAATAGGTCCATTCACTTTTGCATGAACGTTTTGCTTGCGAACAATAGATCACTTGCACTTTTGCCCGTTGCCGCTGACGACGAGTTTGTTTTGTGTCATGCGCTCCATGTACTGTTGGACGATGGCCTTCACCTCCTGCTCCATCTGCTTTTGCACAGCGACGCGCCCCATGAGGTTGTTGCGCATCAGCCTGTCGTCCAAGCGGAAGATCGCGCGGGTGCGTTGTCCGTCAAACTGCAACACGTAGCCATACTTGACATACTGGTAGATGCCGTTCAGATAGTTGACGGCCCAGGTGTCCTTGCCGTCGGTCTGCAACACGTCAATGCCGAAGGCACAATAGGCTTTCGGATAGTGCAGCAGACCCAAGACGGTGGGCAGGATGTCCGTCTGTTGTGCCACCTTGTCCTCCATGCCGGGCTGGAGCGTGCCGTCGGGGGTGTAGAGGATAATGGGCGAGGAAAAACCCCCCAGGTCGGTCTGATATTCGGCATGGCTGCTCTGGTTGGTGTGGTCGCTGGTCAGCACGAAGATGGTGTTGCGGAACCACGGCTGGCGCGAGGCCGTCTGGAAGAAGCGGCCGAGGGCCATGTCGGTGTAGCGGATGCACTTATGGATGGGGAGCTGCTCTTCGGGGAAGCGTTGCTTGTACTGCTCGGGAATGACGAAGGGATGGTGGCTGGAGGCCGTGAACAGGGCCGTCATGAAGGGCTCTTTCATCTCGCCCATCTTCGTGGCATAGTACTGCAAGAACGGTTCGTCCCAGATGGCCCACGTCCCGTCGAAGTCGGCATCGCCATCAAAGCGCCGGTCGGCGGCGAAGTCCTCGCGACCGTAGTAGTGTTGAAATCCCGTTTTCGTGGCAAAGGCCTGAAAGCCCATTGAACCGCGCTGCGCTCCGTGGAAGAAGGCCGTCTCGTAGCCCTCCCTGCCCAGCAGTGAGGCGAGGCCGTCTACGTCGTTCATGGCGGCCGGGGTGAGGAAGAAGGGCTCGACGAACATGGGGATGGCGGAGAGGATGCTCGGCATGCCGTCAATGCTCTTGCGCCCGTTGCAGAGGCTGTGGCGGAAGGTCACACTGCGCGCGATCAGCGAGTCGACGCAAGGGGTATAGCCCTTGTACTGCCCCTGATCCAGGTCGCGGTTCAAGGCCCCGATATATTCGCGTCCGAAACTCTCCACGATGAGTACCACCACGTTCTTCTTCTGCAGCGGTCCGCCCGTGGCCGGATGGACTGGGGAATAGACGGCCGACAGCGCGGCCTCGTCGGCATAGTAACGGGGCACGGAGAACACGGCCTTGCCGATGGTGCGGTAGAGGGAGAAGGGGGTGTTGAGCACCAGGGCGGCCTCGCTGGGGCGCGCGGTGTACTGGTTGGCATTGCTCACCGTGATGGGGCGCACGGCGGTGGTGAAGCCGCCGCGGATGCCGCCAATGGCCAACGGGGCAACGATGGCCAGCGACAACACCATGGCCACGCCGTAGCGCCACGGCGACAGGCGGTCGGCCCGTAGCTTCGGGGTGCGGTACAGTCGCCACAAGGCGTAGATCACAGCCACGGCCAACACCACAAAATACCAGTGGTGGAGCAACTCTTTCAAGACGATGCTGCCCAGGTTGCCCTCGTTGCTGAACTCGCTGAACACGGTGGTCGTGGTGCGCCGCATGGTGAAGGGGAAATAGGCTGCGTCGCAGAGGTTGACCACCAGGGCCAGCCCATTGACGGCCACGAAGAGGACGCGGCACAGCCGATGGTACCAGGGGCGTTCCTTCAGCCACAGGGGGAACAGCATCATCACCAGCCAGAGGCTGTTGGTGACGAGCAGCGCCGACGTGTCGAACACCAATCCGCCACGGCACAGGTGGAGGAAGTGGCCGACGGTCATCGTCTCGGCAAAGAGGCTCCAGTTGTCCAGCAGGAAGGCCACGCGCGCCAGCATGTAGACGGCATAGGCCCACACCATATTATACAGCACCGCGGCGATCGGCTTCGTGTACGTCAGGTTTTTCATCGCTTCATCATGGGTTTATCGTTTCTTCAAGTCGGCCGACGACCGTTGCAGCAGGGCCTTCCCCATGCGCACCAGTCGTTCCTTGTCGCCAGAGTCGCCGGCAATGACCCGTCCGGAGTTGAGGTCATAGACCACCATGCCCGTGGAGTCGACCAGCGAGAAGCCGTTGTTGTAGGTGTGGTAGGCAAACGGATAGCGGTAGGATCGGCTCAGCACGTCGCGGCTGAACGTAAACGCGCTGTGGTCGAGGCCCAGCTGCGCCAGCAGTGTGGCGGCGAGGTCGGTTTGGTTGCAGATGGTGCTGATGCGGCGCGGTGCCTTCACGGCTCCGCCCACCCACACCATGGGGATATGGTTGCGCACGGGGTGCGTCTCGTCGATGTCGCCGTAGTTGATGCCATGGTCGGGGATCATCACCACCAGCGTGTTCTTCCACCTCGGCGACTGCCGCAGGCGCGCCATGAAACGGCCGATGCACTCATCGAGGTAATGGAACGCATTGATCACCTTGTCCTCGAACTGATGCGTGGGCACGTCCCAAGGCTCATGGCTGCTCAAGGTGCTGTAGCCGATGAGGTAGGGCCGGGGCAGGGTGTCCGCCAGTTGGAGTAGCGTGTCGAACGTGAGGTCGTCGCGCACGCCCCAGTTGGCCGACTGCTGTTGCTCCCGACTATAGTCGGCCTTCCACGTCAGTTGGCTGAAGCCGCCCGACACGAGGTAGCTCCGCATATTGGTGAAGTTGATGTCGCCCCCATAGAGGTAGTGGGTGTGGTAGCCCTGACGGGCGAGCGTCGCCGCCAGGTTGGGCAGGTTGCGCGACTTGGCCGGCATCTTCATGACCGACGTGGTGGGAAACGACGGATAGCCGCTCCACGTGCACAGCGTGCCGCGGTCTGTGCGCCACGAGTTGGCGTAGCAGCGGTCGAAGCTGATGCCCTCGTGCATCAGCCGATTGAGGTGGGGCATGATGTCCGTGCGTCCGCCCAACTCGGTGAATGCGCCGCCCGCACTCTCCAGCAGGATGACGATGATGTCGGGGCGCTGCGTGGTGAGCAGGGTGTCGGTGTCGATGCTGGTGGTGGGGAAGAGCGATGCCGTCAACTGGTCGCACGCGCGGTCGTCCATGTAGTGATAGTCGGCTTGGTCGCTGGCGGTCTTCTCCATGGATGCCAGAAAGCTGAACACGGGGTTGACCGCGGCATGGTTGAGAAACTGGTTTTGGGAGAAGTAGACCTGCCCGATGTTGGTGGTCGACTCGTCGACACCGCCGCGGATGCCGATGACCATCAGTGGGGCGAGCATCACTATCAAGACGGTTGCCAGCCATCGCCTGCACCGCACCGCGAACGGCCAGCGCCGACGGGTCAGCAGGAAGGCGAGTGCCGCTGCCACCACGACAATCAGTGCCACTCGTCCGACCACATACCCCACGCTGACGCTGGCAAAGGCGTCGCCGGGGGTGGACAGAAACTGCAAGCAGGAGGCGTCGAGCTTGAAGCCCCAGAAGGGATAGAGGCTGGTGTCGGCCACGAAGGCCAGCGACAGCACGAGGGCCACGAAGAGGTAATAGCCGTTGAGGCCCTTGCGGAGCAGGTCGTGCCGCTTCCACCACACCGAGGCGATCACGACGAGGAAGGGCACGATGAGGAAATAGAGGGCGGTGGACAGGTCGAGCGAGAGACCGTGGCACACCACGTGCCACACGTCCGATCCCGCGAAGGGATGCGTGCCGGACTGGGCATACATGAAGGCGACCTTGGCGACTACAAACGCGCCAACCAGTTTCAGGCCGTCGCCCAAGAGAAACAGGAGTCTTCCGATGATGCCTTTCATAGCGGTTGCCGTTGAGGTGGGTTATCCCAGGTTCTGCATGTCGGTGAGCCGCTTGTAGAACCCGTTGGCGGCCAGCAGCGACTCGTGGGTGCCGCGCTCGACGATGCGTCCCTCGTGGAGCACGCAGATTTCGTCAGCGTTGCGGATGGTGCTGAGGCGGTGGGCAATGGCGATGGTGGTGCGCTGCTTCATCAGCCGCTCCAGGGCATCCTGTACCAGCCGCTCGCTCTCGGTGTCGAGGGCCGAGGTGGCCTCGTCGAGGATGAGGATGGGTGGGTTCTTCAGGATGGCACGGGCGATGCTGATGCGCTGCCGCTGGCCACCCGACAGGCGTCCGCCGCGGTCGCCGATGTTGGTGTCGAACTGCAGTTCGCTCTGCATGATGAAGTCGTAGGCGTTGGCGATGCGTGCCGCCTCGGCCACTTGGCTGTCTGTTGCGTCGTCCACGCCGAAGGCGATGTTGTTGCGGAACGTATCGTTGAAGAGGATGGCCTCCTGGTTGACGTTGCCGATGAGCTGTCGCAGGTCGCGGATGCCCAGCTCCTTGACGTTGATGCCGTCCACCAGCACCTCGCCCTCCTGCACGTCGTAGTAGCGGGGGATGAGGTCGACGAGGGTCGACTTGCCACTGCCGCTTTGTCCCACCAGGGCGATGGTCTTCCCCTTGGGGATGACGAGGTTGATGTCGCGCAACACCCATTGGTCGCCGTAGCGGAACGACACGTGGCGCAGCTCAATCTGATGTTCAAACTGCTGGATAGGCCGGGGATGGGCCGATTCGTGAATGGTGTTTTCTGCCAGCAGGATTTTGTCGACGCGCTCCATCGACGCCAGACCCTTCGGGATGTTATAGCCGGCCTTGGAGAACTCCTTCAGCGGATTGATGATGGAGTAGAGGATGACCATATAATAGATGAAGGTGGGGCCGGACAGCGTCTGGTAGTTGAGCACCAGCACGCCACCAAACCAGAGCACCACGACAATCATGACTGTGCCGAGAAACTCGCTCATAGGGTGTGCCAGTTGCTGGCGGATGTTGACGTGCATGATGTCGTTGCGATAGCCCGTGTTGATGCGGTCGAACTTCTTTCGCATCTTCTCCTCGGCACCGAAGGCCTTGATGATGCGCAGTCCGCCGAGGGTTTCCTCCACCACGCTCATGGTGTCGCTCCAGAGCGACTGCGCCTGGATGGACTTTGCCTTCAGTCGGCGACCCACGAAGCCCATAAACCATCCCATGACGGGGACGATGACGAGGGTGAAGACGGTGAGCTGCCAGGAGATGAACACGAGGGTGACGAAGTAGGCGATGATGAGGATGGGGTTCTTGAACAGCATGTCGAGGCTCGACATGATGCTTGACTCGATCTCCTGCACGTCGCCACTCATGCGCGCAATGATGTCGCCCTTGCGCTCCTCGCTGAAGAAGCCGAGGGGCAGGGCGGTGATTTTCCGGTAGAGTTGGTTGCGGATGTCGCGCACCACACCCGTGCGGATGGGTACGATGGTGGCGGAGGAGAGGAAGTAGGCTCCCGTCTTCAGCAGGGTGGTGAAGGCCAGGAAGAGACCGATGAAGAGTAGCGTGGTGGTCTGTCCGTACTCGGCCAGTAGCGTGTTGACGTAGTAGTTGAGGTTGTTCATCAAGACGCCCTGCGCGTTGCCCCAGTCCCAGGCCATCCAGTGGGTGGCGGCCTGTCCGTCGCCCGTGCGGAAGATGATCTGTAGGATGGGGATGAGGGCGGCGAACGAGAAGATGTTGAGCACGGCCGAGAGAATGTTGAACACGACCGACAACACCAGGTATTTTTTGTAGGGCGGCACAAAGCGCCTCAGCACGTTCAGGAACTCTCTCATAGAATCTCGCCGAAAAGGGTTGCGCTGGTACTTCCTGTGATGCGCACGCGCACGGTCTCGCCGATGTGGTGGCCGTTTTTGTCCATCACCACGGCCTTGTTCTGCTCGGTGCGTCCCATGAGTTGATCGCGCGAACGCTTGCTGAAGGACTCTATCAGTACGTCAAACTCCTTGCCCTCGTCGATCTTGTTCTGCTGGGCGGAGATCTCGGTCTGCAGACGGATCAACGTGTTCAGCCGTTCGATCTTCACCTCCTCGGGCACGTTGTCGGGCAGGTGTTTGGCGGCATAGGTGCCGGGACGCTCGCTGTACTTGAACATGAAGGCGGAGTCGAAGTGACACGCACGGACGAGCGACAGTGTCTCGGCAAAGTCCTCGGGCGTCTCGTCGTGGTAGCCCACAAAGACATCGGTGGACAGGCCGCAGCCGGGGATGATGCGGCGGATGGCCTCGACGCGTTCGAGGTACTGCGCCCGCGTGTATTTACGGTTCATCAGTTTCAGAATCTTGTCACTGCCGCTCTGCACGGGGAAATGGATGTGCTTGCAGAGGTTCGGTTCCTCTGCCACGGCGTGGAGGATGTCCTCCGTCATGTCCTCGGGATTGGAGGTGGTGAAGCGCACACGCATGTCGGGAACGGCCTGCGCCACGAGGCGTAGCAGTTGCGCGAAGGTGGTGCTTCCGGGCTCGCGTTTTCCAGCGGGCGACAGGCCGTAGCTGTTGACGTTCTGTCCGAGCAGGGTCACCTCCTTGAATCCCCGGTCATGCAGATCGCGCACCTCGCGCAGGATGCTCTCCACGTCGCGCGATCGTTCGCGTCCGCGGGTGTAGGGCACGATACAGTAGTGGCAGAAGTTGTTGCAGCCGCGCATGATGCTGACAAAGCCGCTGATGTGTGCCCCGTGGAGCCGTTGCGGCACGATGTCGCGGTAGGTCTCCGTGGTCGACAACTCGATGTTGATGGCCTTGTGGCCGTTCTCTGCCTGCGCGATGAGGTCGGGCAGGGTGAGGTAGGCGTCGGGTCCCGCCACCAGGTCGCAGTGGTGGTTCGCTATCAAGTCGTCCTTCACGCGCTCGGCCATGCACCCCAGCACCCCGATAATCAGGGGGTGCTTGCGGCGCATGGCATCGAGTGCATCAAGGCGGTGGTAAATCTTCTGCTCGGCGTTGTCGCGGATGGAACAGGTGTTTAGGAACACGGCATCGGCCTCGTCGAGGTTTTCGGTGTGCTCATAGCCGGCCATCTGCATCACGCTGGCCACCACCTCCGAGTCGGCCACGTTCATCTGGCAGCCGTAGGTTTCGATATAGAGTTTCTTCATGCTTTTGTTGTGGGTTGCCCCATACCCTTACCAAATCTGTGCACGTTTCTTCTTGGGCAGGAACAGGCGGTTGCCCTTCTTCACGCCGAAGGCCTGATACCAGGCGTCGATGTGGGGCAGTGCACCGTTGACGCGTGCCTGATGGGGGGAGTGTACGTCCTGCTGGAGCAGCATGTCCAGATACTGGTCGCGGCTGTTGCCGGCCCAGATGCGGGCGTAGCCCAGGAAGAAGAGCTGGTCGGGGGTGAAGTCCTTTTGGTCGGCGTTGAGGGTGTGGCCGTCCTTGCGAGCGTTGTGGTAGGCGCGCAGGGCGATGTTCAGTCCACCGTTGTCACCGATGTTCTCGCCGAGGGTCTGCTTGCCGTTCACCTTCTTGCCGTTCACGATCTCGAGGGAGGAGAAATGGTCCACGAGCACGGCGGTGCGCTTGTCGAAGTTGGCCTTGTCGGCGGCGGTCCACCAGTTGCGCTGGTTGCCGGTCTTGTCAAACTGGCATCCCTGGTCGTCGAAGCCGTGGCTCATCTCGTGGCCGATGACCACGCCGATGGCACCGTAGTTGATGGCATCATCGGCCTCCGGGTCAAAGAACGGCGCCTGAAGGATGCCGGCCGGGAAGCAGATCTCGTTGGTGGTGGGATTGTAGTAGGCATTGATGGTCTGTGGGGTCATCAGCCACTGGGTCTTGTCCACGGGCTTGTTCACCTTGCGCTGCAACTCGTCCTGCAGGAAGAACTCCGACACGTTGGCGAGGTTCTCGTAGAGCGACAGTGAGTCGCTGATGGCCAGCTTGCTGTAGTCCTTCCACTTGTCGGGATAGCCAATCTTCACGATGAAGTTCGACAACTTGTCCTTGGCCTGTGCCTTGGTCTCGCTGCCCATCCAAGTGGCTTCGTCGATGCGCTGGCCGAGGGCCACCTGCAGGTTGCGCACCAGTTCGAGCACGCGGTTCTTGCTGGACTCGGGGAAGTACTTCTCGCAGTACATCTTACCGATGGCATCGCCCATCACGCTGTTTACCAAGTTGGTGGCGCGCTTCCAGAGTGGGTCGTCCTGCTGCTTGCCGCTCATCACCTGGGAGAAGGCGAACGAAGCCTTGCGGAAGTCGTCGCTCAGATAGGAGGTGGCACCGCTGATGATGCGCACCTCGGCGTAGCTCTTCAGGTCGTCAAGCGACACCTCGGCCAGGATTTTCTCCACCTCATGCAGCGGTTCGGGCTGTCCCATGTCCACGCTGTCGAAGGCCGGGAACCCTGTCACCCAGAACACGGTGGTCCAGTCGATGCCTGGGAACTGTTCGCACAGCTCGTCGAACGACATCTTATGATAGTTGGCATCGATGTCGCGCAGCTGCACCCTGGAGTAGCTCTTCTCGGCGATGCGCTTCTCGATGGCGTAGACTGCTGCTGTCTTCTGCTTGGCGGTGGCCTCGTCGTAGCCCACGAGGGTGAACAGCGTGGTCATGTATTGCTGATAGGCGTTGCGCACGGCCACGGTCTGTGCATCGTCGTTCAGATAGTAGTCGCGGGTGCTCAGCCCGAGACCGCCCTGTCCGATGCCCACAATGTTGCGGTCGGCCTGACGCTGGTCTGCGCCCACACCGATGCCATACATCATGGTTGACTCGCCGCGGCGGTCCAGCTCTGCCGTCACGCGCTGGTATTCCTTACGGTTCTTCACGGCGCGGATCTTCTCTAAGTTCTTCACGATGGGCTGGAAGCCCTCCTTGTTGCGGCGCACGGAGTCCATCATCTGGTTGTAGAGCGTGCCAATCTTCTGACCCAGCGACCCTTTCTCCTGGGGCGTGGTAGAGAACTGCAGGATGAGTTCTTGCATCTGTTTCTGGTTTTGGTCGTACAGGTCCATGAAGGCACCGTTGGTCACCTGGTCGTCGCGCAGCGGATGGCTTTTGATCCATGCGCCTGTGGCATATTCCACGAAGTCGTCGCCGGGCTTCACCGTTGTGTTCATGTTTTCCTTTGCATAGCCGTGCACTTTCACGGGCTGTTGTGCGAAGGCCTTGTCAGCCTCAGCACCGCCTGCCAGCATCAATACGGTGCAGCAGGTTCCAAGAATGGTCTTTGACATCATTATCGTAAGTGTTTTTGTCTTTGTCGGTGCAAAGGTACGATTAAGCGAGGGGAATACAAAAGAAAAACGAGTTTTTCTTTTGTATTCCCGAGCGAAAGTACCTTCGACGCGCAGCGTCAGAGGTAGTGCAAACCGAGAGAAATACAAAGAGAAACGCAGTTTTTCTTTGTATTTCCGAGGTGTATTTCCGAGGTGACGCCTACCTTCGATGCGTAGAATCGCGTCATCGCGTCAACATACGAAAAAGGTATCCTTGTCTGTCCGTCACTTGTCTTTGTAATGCCCCTCAACTTCGAGAACCAAGACCGTCACCACATCGTCATAGATGTCGTAGATGATGCGATCGTGGGCAGATAGTCTGCGCGAATAGGTAACTCAAGACATATAGGCTTAAAAAGCCTTTAAACTATATGCTTCATCATAAGGTATAATATCATGATGGTCCTTATTATTTATCCAGCCGCTTTCCTTATGACTCAAATCTACGACATCTGCTCTTTTCATATCAACAAGAACAGACATAACATGATTGATTATATCTATATCTTCTTTGCTTAATGCCGATGTATCGGGTGAGTCACAAAACAGTAAATCATAATCAAAATCAGCACCTGCTGCAATAATGTTCTTTTTGGTTAAACCTTGAACATGGTCATACACTGTTTCGTAATGCTCTGGTACCGGGCCATATTGAATTGCACGATATGCTAATCCACTGATAGAACGGCCATATTTCTTATAGCTGTAGAAATCAGCATAATACATTTCTTTGTTTAGCTTTGTCTTTGGAACTCCTTTCTTTTCTTTGCTTACAATAAGTTGTACCATACATTGTAACTTATCAGGGTTCATCTCCGAATATCCATTATTTACTCCTCTTTCAGAACTTCCATAAAAATAGAAATAAGAAGCCTCTTTGTTGTCTAAGTCGGAAAGACAAGAAATGTTCTTTTTGATTTTGGAAAATGTACTTTCAGAAAATTGATTTCTGCTAGATTCCAACATAGAAAGCATTCCTTCATGGCTTTTTATGGCAACTATACTTTTCCCATTCGACTCGGAAGGCATACTACCATTCTCATACTGTTTCCATTGATTCTGCCCAAATCCAACTATCTTTGTAATTTGGGTATAGGAAAGACCATAATGTTCCCTAATCTTCTTAATTTCATCGGGGAAGGGGATTCCATGCCTAATGCGATATTGGTTGTACAGCTCATTACACAACTGCTCATCTTGGTCTTCTGATGTAAATTGCTCACCAGTTTCTTTACATACATAATAACGAACATGAACAGTGTACTTCTCCTTACGGAAGATTTGAACCTCAGTATCTTCAACAAGATACACCGCCCCTCCAGTAAAAGGACTTTTCATGCTGTTGACAATCTGCTTATTCATAATTACCTCCTCTTTACTTGAATGCGTACCTTAAAGGATGTTCTGCTGTGTGGAAAGAAATGCAAATGGTATTCGTATTTGGTAGTCCAAGAGCTATCTTGACATAAACACCCACACCGTTGCAATCTTTTCCAAACACCCACATGTCTCCATACGAAAATTCATCTATAATGGTTTCTATATAGTCATCAGCTGTAACGCTCTTTATTATTTCTTTTCTTGCAGAAGGAGTAATACCTAACATCTTTAATGCTTCTTGGTTTTTTGCTCGGTTCAAGAAGAAAATACCCAGTACATCCATCTTAGGCAAAAATTGGCGAAGGAAAGCCTCAACTTCCTTTTTGCTTCTTACTGAATGATTGTCCACACCTTAGTTCGTCGTTTGTATTCGTTATTTTCGCTGCAAAGATAGGATGTTTTTCTGAACGATGCAAATCATTTCACGTTAAAGTGCATTTTTCATTTAAAATTTAACTTTTAAGCACTTTTTGCAACATTCCAATGGCTGGTAACTATTCAGCGAACCTCATTCATTGGGCTGAATTGAAAATCGGCGGCCAAAGGGAAACCAAAGCCCAGAGCAAGCGATGTCGACGGAAGTCAATGCCGGGCTGAAAGCCCAACAGTTCATAGCCCAGGGCAAGCGAAGCGACACCCTGGGTAATAGACCACAGATTGACGTACGCTCTGTAAGAGCAAAAGTCTTAATACACATATTCTGAACGAATTATACTTTTGCTCCTTCAGAGCGATATCCCACATTACATATCATACCCAGGGCGTTGCCCTGGGCTATGGACTGGTGGGCTTTCAGCCCGTCTGCCATACGAACCCGAAAAACAGGGCGTTGCCCTGGGTATGAACAGGCTGCCCCTTCGGGGTGTATATGTTCAGACTGGCCCACTGATGCTCATAGCTAAGATCGGCTGAACAGTTACAATGGCAGTAGAACTGTGAGAGGATTCTGCTCGCATCTTGTGGCACTTATTCACTATATTCACCAGGCTTTGTATTGCTTCCAACGAAAGGCGTTCTACTACCACACTTCTCACCTATAGGTTCCTTACCAGTACGCTTAATGCAACTATTGCGCACCAAGCGTTCCAATTTTTCCGTCATCCTACGCTTGGTTTCCTTAGAAGCATCCCAGCGACGCAAGGCCTCTTCACGTGTCAATGCGATGGTGTCCATATTCCTCCAAGTGAAATAATTTCTTTTGGCCGCAAAGATAATGCATTCTTTTGATTCTACCAAGAGATTTCGGAGAAATGTTACTTCATAGTCCATAGTACAATGAAGTATAATGAAAGAGAATATGCGCTCTGGCGGAGCGCATATTCTCAAAAAATGGGTATGTAAACGTTCTGTTACTTTATCGGTTTCAGAGCCTTGACATTCTTGGTTGCCTTAGCACGGGGTGCAGGACTGACAGTGCGGTTTCCAACCTTTTTCGCCATCACCTTCGCCTTCGCCATAGCCATGGCTCTGGTGGCCTGAGCTGTCAACTTGAAAGTTTCGGAGCCTGCGCCAAAGATTCCTGCCTCACAGTAGTAGCAGAGTGCAAATTTGAAGGTGCCAGTCGAACTGTCGTATGAACTGGAAGCAGCACCGTATTTATCGGGATCTATGCTGGCAGCTTCAGCTACCATAACCATGCCGTACTTACTCTCGACACCCGTTTCACAGCAATGCTTGGGATGTGTCAGGCGACTGGACTCTGTTCATCATATCCTTAATCATTATGTTTCTGCGGACAAAGGTACGATTAAGCGAGAAGAATACAAAAGAAAAACGAGTTTTTCTTTTTATTCTCGAGCGAAAGTACCTTCGACGCGCAGCATCGCGTCATCGCGTCAACATACGAAAAAAGGTATCCTTGTCTGTCCGTCACTTGTCTTTGTAATGCCCCTCAACTTCGAGAACCAAGGACGCTTCTGCCAAACTGTTTATTATGGTTCAAAGTCCTCTAAAAAACATTCGAGGCGTTTGTTGACATAACTTTGTGAACGCTTCACATGGATAACCGTCATAATAACTATAGTATCTTTCTCAAGCAAATAATAAATGACGTTGGGAGGAAAGATGATATAATGAACAGAAAAAGCGGAAGTAGAATAAGACCTGTCAAGAGTGCCAATTTTTGGGAATCGCCTCAACCTCTCAACCTTTTGGACAATCTTATTGATGGATTTTTCTGAAACGGAATCGCCGAATTTGTCTGAGATATAAAGCGCTATATCGCTTAAGTCACGTACTGCGAGAGCTGACCAAACTATTTCCATCCCATTTTCTCTTTAATGCAACCCATCACTTCTGCATGTGGTATACATTTCCCCTCCGTATATTGCTTATGGGCATATCCCACAGCCTTTCGCATCAACCCCTCGTCAAGACCAGCAAGAAAAGTCTCGATTTTTTTGCTATCGGCATCTTCCTCCACCAAAGACAGTTCTATCAGCTCGGCGAGATTGCTTCTGTCTTCCCGGCTTAGATTCTTGATTTCATTCCAATAGGGAACTACTATACTGGTTGGCTTTGTACCCGTTATATACATATCTAATGTTTCACGTTTAATCCGTTTATGCCGCAAAGATAATGCATTCTTTTGATTCTACCAAGAGATTTTAGAAAAATGTTACTACATAGCGGTTTGGCCAAGTTTGTCAAGACATACGTAGGACGTTGGCTTGAGCATATCAATCACTACCAATAGAGGGGCGACGGTTTACGGTCTGACAACCTTTTTAACTAGGCTGGCCTGCTTGATATTGTGCTGAGTCTCTGCAAGACCCTCTTCAACCTTATTCAAAAACTCCCCTATCTCCAATTCACTCCAAACCGTTCTTTTTCATCAGGGTTTGTAGTTCCTTATCCGTGATATTGGCTTGAGCAGACTTGTCGTAGATGGTGACAAG
>CAVBXH010000004.1:0-53316 GCA_963599475.1 Acutalibacteraceae bacterium
TTGTTTTCCGAAATCGAGTTTGACAGATGACAGATGACAGATGACAGATAACGATCCCCCAACTATCACACTATATGTACCCGTGCAACGCGCTAAAAAGCAGTAACTTACGATACAACTAATGACACTTTCGGGCACTTTTCCGCCACTTTTGTTGCAGGAACGTGGAAAACATCGTACCTTTGCACCGTGGGAAGGACAACGCGCGCAGAATTTCCACGCGCTCGGCAGGGGAAAAAATCCCGCTCGGCAGAGAGAAAAAACAGAGAAGTATTTCGTACCTTTGCACCCGAATTCAAGATAAAAAGACCACAATACAACGACAAACATGAAAGCAGCATTATTTGACTTGGACGGTGTCGTCTTCGACACAGAGCCGCAGTACACCGTCTTTTGGGGAAACCAGTGCCGCGAGTTTCATCCCGAACATCCGGGACTGGAACACGAGATAAAGGGGCAGACGCTCGACCAGATTTTCGAGGCTTGGTTTAACGGTGCGCTGGCCGAAAAGCGCCCAATCATCACGGCACGCCTCGACCGCTACGAGCAGGAGATGGACTACGCCTATGTGAAGGGGTTTGAACAGACCATTGCATCCCTGCGCCACCACAGTGTGAAGACGGCGGTGGTGACCAGTTCCAACCGGCAGAAAATGGAGAATGTCTACCAGTGCCACTCGGAGTTCAAGGGCTTTTTCGATGCCATCCTCACCTCCGAGGATTTCGACCACTCAAAACCGCACCCCGACTGTTATCTGAAGGCTGCCGCACGCTTCGGCGTAGATCCTGCCGACTGCGTGGTGTTTGAGGACAGCTTCAACGGGCTGCGTGCCGGAAGGGCAGCGGGGATGACCGTGGTGGGACTGGCCACTACCAATGCCCCGGAACGGATTGCACCGCTCTGCGACACGGTTATAAAAGACTTTAGCGAATATAGTGTAACTTTTTGACAAACAAAACACAATGGCAGAATATTTGGCAGAAAACATTCGCAAGGTCACGGCCTGCCGACTGAAGGAGATGAAGCAGCAGGGCGAGAAAATCGCCATGCTCACCTCTTATGATTTTACGATGGCGGGCATCGTGGACGGAGCCGGCATCGATGTCATACTGGTGGGCGACTCCGCCTCCAACGTGATGGCCGGAAACACCACGACGCTGCCCATCACCATGGACGAGATGATGGTCTATGCCCGTTCGGTGGTCAAGGCCGTGAAGCGTGCTTTCGTGGTCTGCGACATGCCCTTCGGTAGCTATCAGGTCGCCGACGATGAGGGCGTGCGCAATGCGGTGCGCATCGTGAAGGAAACGGGCTGCGACGGTGTGAAGATAGAGGGTGGCGAGGAGATTGCGCCCATGGTGCGGCGCATCGTCAGTGCCGGAATTCCAGTGGTGGGCCACCTCGGACTGACTCCGCAGTCGGTGAATATCTTCGGCGGCTACGGTGTGCGTGCCAAGGCGGAGGCGGAGGCCGAAAAACTGCTCTCCGATGCCCACGCACTGGAGCAGGCCGGCTGTTGCGCCGTCACGCTCGAAAAGGTGCCTGCCGCGCTGGCCACCCGTGTGTCGAAGGAACTTGCCGTGCCGACCATCGGCATTGGGGCTGGCAATGGCTGCGACGGACAGGTGCTCGTCGTCCACGATATGCTGGGCATGAACAAAGCCTTCAAGCCCAAGTTTCTCCGCCACTATGCCCAACTCCACGACACGATTACCGAGGCTGTCGGCCACTATGTGGAGGACGTGAAGAGCGGGGCTTTCCCCAGTGAAAGCGAGTCGTACTAAAGAAAACCAATACATGAACTCACAGGATACTCCCGTTCATATTCATCTTTGGCATAGGGCGTTTTGGCAGATGGCATTAGCAAACCTGCTAATCTGCATGTCGGTGTACATGCTCTTTCCAATTCTCCCTGGGTGGCTGGAGAGCGAACGGCATTTCTCTGCGTTGGAAACGGCCTGTTCCATGGCCGTGTTTGCCGTAGGACTGTTCCTGCCCGGTCCGCTGTGCTCGTTTCTTGTCCAGCATTATCGGCGCAACAAGGTGTGCCTATTGGCCGTTGCCGTGTTGGCCGGCTGTCTCGGTGCTATAGGCTACGTGGCCAGCGACCGCTGGCCTTACGCCTCCTTCGGCATTGTATTGTTGTTGCGTCTCGTACAGGGAACGGCGTTCGGTCTGGCACAGATGGTTCTTGCCAGTACGCTGGTGGTCGACACCAGCGAGTCGTATCTGCGCACCGAGGCCAACCATAGCATGGCGTGGTTCGGCCGCTTGGCACTGGCCATGGGTCCCTTGGCGGGACTGCTGGCGCAGACGTATATGGGATTGTCGGTCGCAGACACCTTGCTGGTGGCCGTAGGGTGTGCCGTCTTGGCTTTTATATTGATAAGGACGGTGAACTTCCCGTTCCGCGTGCCTGCAGACCATGTCCCGTTGTTCAGCACCGACCGCTTCTGGCTGGGCAGTGGACTGCCGCTCTTCGCCAATCTGCTGCTGGTCTCCATGGCAGTGGGCATCGTTGTGGTGCAGGCTGCCACTACCGTTGAGTTTTTTCCGGGTATGTTGTTTGGCTATCTGTTGGCACTGCTGGCTGGGCGTTACGTGTTCCGCGATGCAGAACTGAGGAGCGAGGCTGTCAGCGGACTGGTGTTGCTGATTGCTGCCGTCCTGCTGTTGATGGTGCGCCCCACGCCGTCGGCCGGATTTGCGGCGGCCACCCTAACGGGACTTGGCATAGGACTGACGGGGTCGCGCTTCCTGCTGCAGTTTATCAAGCTCAGTCGCCACTGTCAGCGCGGCACTTCCCAAAGCACGTATATGCTGTCGTGGGAGAGTGGCCTCGCCCTCGGTGCAGGTGTCGGCTGTGCCTTGCCGGCCAGCCGTTCCCTGTTGGCACTGTGGATGGCTCTGACATTGGCTGTGCTCTCCCTGGCACTCTACAACATCTACACCTGCCGTTGGTTTGAACGGCACAAGAATCGATGAGCTATGCTTTGTTGAGGGTCAGTTCAGACTTCCCTTCCTCTTTCGTGATGGAAATCGTGCTGCCCGACGGCAGTTCGTCGTTGACGATGAGTTGGGCAATGCCGTCCTCAATGTAGGTTTGGATAGCTCGTTTCAGCGGGCGCGCTCCATACTGCACATCGTAGCCGCGCTCTGCCACAAACGTCTTGGCCTCGTCGCTGATTTCCACTTGGTAGCCGAGTGCGCCGATGCGGCGGAAGAGACCTTCCAGCTCCACGTCGATAATCTTCTTGATGGCTTCAAGGTCCAGTTGCTCAAACGTGACAATCTCGTCCATACGGTTCAGAAACTCCGGTGAGAACTGTTTGGAAAGGGCTTTCTGCACGATGTTGCGCGCGTGTTCCTTGTCGTGCTCGTTGAGCATGAGCGAACTGTTGCCTGCGGCACTGAAACCTACGCCGCGCCCGAAATCCTTCAGCTGGCGCGTGCCGGCATTGGAGGTCATGATGATGACTGTGTTGCGGAAATCGACAAAGCGTCCGTTGCCGTCCGTCAGCCGACCTTCGTCCAACACCTGCAACAGCAGGTTGAACACGTTGCCGTGGGCTTTCTCTATCTCGTCGAGCAAGACGATGGAGTAGGGCTTACGGCGCACGCGCTCCGTCAGCTGTCCGCCCTCCTCGTAGCCCACGTATCCCGGTGGTGCGCCTACCAGACGCGAGACGTTGAACGACTCCGTGTATTCGCTCATATCGATGCGGATGAGCGCGTCGCTACTGCCGAACATAAATTCAGCGAGTTTTTTGGCCAGATAGGTCTTGCCGACCCCGGTAGGGCCGATGAACATGAAGACACCGATAGGATGGTTCGGGTCTTTCAGTCCTACGCGGTTGCGCAGAATGGCCTTGGTCATTTTGTCGATGGCACTGTCCTGCGCAATGACTTGACTGCGCAACTGCCGACTCATGTCTTTCAGTCGGATGCCCTCGGCCTGTGCCAGCCGCTGGACAGGAATGCCGGTCATGATGGACACCACCTCCTGCACGTGTTGCAGTGTCACTTCCAAAGGTTTGCTGGAAGCGTCGTTCTGCCATTGGGTACGGAGCGTCTCCAGCTCCTGTTGGAGCCGTGCTTCGTGGTCGCGACGGCTGGCCGCCAGTTCGAAGTTCTGCTCCTTGACGGCTCGTTGCTTCTCCGCTGTCACCGACTGAAGCTGCTTTTCCTTTTCCACGAGGTCGGCAGGCATCCGCGTGTCCGTCAAATGCAGGCGTGCCCCCACCTCGTCCATCACGTCAATGGCCTTGTCGGGTTGTTGACGGTCGCAGACGTAACGTTCGGTGAGACTTACGCAGGCGGCCAGAGCCTCGTCCGTGTAGTGGACATGGTGGTGCTGCTCGTAGTGGTGCTTGATGTTATGGAGAATCTGCAGGGTCTCTTCCGGTGTGTTCTGTTCTACGATGACCTTCTGGAAGCGACGCTCCAGTGCCCCGTCCTTTTCGATGCTGTTGCGGTATTCGTCCAGTGTCGTGGCTCCGATGCACTGGATGACACCGCGCGCCAGTGCTGGCTTGAGGATGTTGGCGGCATCCATAGTCCCCGGAGCAGATCCTGCTCCGATGAGCGTATGGATTTCGTCAATGAAGATGATGACATCGTCGTTCCCTTCGAGTTCCTTGATGAGTTGGCGGATGCGCTCCTCAAACTGTCCGCGGTATTTCGTGCCTGCCACGACCCCTGTCAGGTCGAGCGTCAGCACGCGCTTGCCGAGGAGCAGCGGCGGACACTGCCTGTTGGCGATGGACTGTGCCAATCCTTCGACGATGGAACTCTTGCCCACACCGGGTTCGCCAATCAGAATCGGGTTATTCTTCTTTCTACGTCCGAGAATTTCCATGACGCGCGTCATTTCCCGTTCCCGGCCAACCACCTTGTCCAGTTTCCCAGTAAGGGCGAGACGGGTGAGGTCGGTCGAGAAATTGTCAAGCATCGGTGTCTTGGTCTTCTGCCGTTCCTCCGTTGTCGTTGCATTGGCAGGACGTTGTCCCCCCGATTCGTTCCCTTTGTTTTTCTCGTCGTCCTCATAGCCTTCATCGGGAAGGCCCACACCATTGGTGACGTGTAGCAGCGCGCGTATTCCCTCGTAGCTCACATTGTTGTCCTCCAGCACCTGCTTGGCACCGTTGTCTGCTGCATCGTGCATGATGGCCAGCAACAGATGCTCCTCTCCGACCTGCTGGCTATGCTCAAAGCGAGCCTCCAGCACGGCCAGTTTCAGGATGTTGTTAGACTGCGGTGTGAGCAGAATATCCGCCGCATCGGTGGGAGTTTCGGTCGATTCTTCGCGAACCTGTCGCTCCAGCCGCTCCTTGACGGACTTCCGGTCAATGCCGAGTCGTTGCAGCGCACCGTTCGTTGCACCCTCGCGGAGGCGCATCATACCCAGCAGTAGGTGCTCGGGCATTACATCACTACAGGCAAGACGCAACGCCTCTTCACGCGAGAAAGCGAGAATCTTCGATATGTTTTCTGAGAACTGATTGGTCATACGCTAAGTCATTAGCAAACGTCACTCGCTGCCAGCTTCCATGCTATTGTCATACAATACCGCGTCCGTGGCAGTTCTTGAATTTCTTGCCCGATCCACAGGGACATGGGTCGTTGCGTCCAGGCAACTTGTCCTTGACAAGAGGCGTGCGGGGCTGCTGGCCGCGCGTGTCCTGTGCAGCGGCAGCCTGCTGGTGGCGATCCACCATCTGTTCCTGCTCCAGTCCGGGTTTGTTTTCCGTGTACTGCTGGCGAGGACGCTGCTGCTCTGCGCGAGCCTCTTCCACCTGTTGCTGTTCCAGGATGGAGGCGCGCATCAGCACCGACACGATGCGGTTGTTCATATCGTTGATCATGTTGTCCCAGATCTTGGCACTCTCCAACTTGAAGATGAGCAACGGGTCTTTCTGCTCGTAGGAGGCGTTCTGTACCGAGTGGCGCAGTTCGTCCAGGGCGCGGAGGTTCTCCTTCCACGCTTCGTCGATGACGTGGAGCAGCATCTGCTTCTCAAACTCCTTGACGATGGACTTGGACTCTGTTTCGTAGGCTTGCTTCAGGTTGCACGAAATCGGGTAGCTGCGCCGTCCGTCCGTCAGTGGCACAAGGATGTTGGTGTATCGGTCGCCCTGTTCCGTGAACACTTTCTCGATGATGGGTTGGGCAATCTCGCAGATGCGTCTGGTCTTGCGCTCGAAGGCTTCCATCACGCGTCTGTAGGCCGTCTCTTCCAGCTGTTCCATCTGTCCGCTCTTCAACTGCTCTTCCGTGAACGGCACTTCCATGGCGAACAGGCGGATGAAGGCCTCGCGGCAGCCCTCGTAGTCGTTCTGCTCAATGGTCGTGGCCACACGATCCCAAAGCATGTTGGCAATGTCCATGCCGATGCGCTCGCCCATCAAGGCGTGGCGGCGCTTCTCGTAGATGACGGTGCGCTGGCGGTTCATCACGTCGTCGTATTCCAGCAGGCGTTTACGGATGCCGAAGTTGTTTTCCTCCACCTTCCGCTGGGCGCGCTCTATCTGCTTGCTCATCATCGGACTCTCGATGCGTTCGCCTTCCTTGAAGCCGAGACGGTCCATGACGGAGGCAATGCGCTCCGAACCGAACAGGCGCATCAGCTTGTCTTCGAGCGAGATGAAGAATACGGAAGAACCGGGGTCGCCCTGACGACCGGAACGACCGCGCAACTGGCGGTCTACGCGGCGACTCTCATGGCGCTCCGTGCCGATGATGGCCAAACCGCCGGCAGCCTTCACCTCCGGGGTCAGCTTGATGTCCGTACCACGACCGGCCATGTTGGTGGCAATGGTCACAGCACCGAGCATCCGCTCTTCCACGTGCTTCGTGCCGTCTTCATCGACAATCTCCACGCGACCCATCTTGCTGCGTCCGGCCTCTGCCACGATGATGGCCTCCTTATGGTGGAGCTTGGCATTGAGCACCCAATGGGGAATCTTCCGCATGCTGAGCATCTTGGAGAGCAGCTCGGAGATTTCCACCGAGGTTGTGCCCACCAGTACGGGGCGGCCGCTGTTGCGCATGGCTTCGATTTCCTCAATGACAGCGTTGTATTTTTCGCGGGCGGTCTTGTAAATGCGGTCGTCCATGTCCTTGCGGATGACAGGACGATTCGTAGGAATCTCCACCACGTCCAGTTTGTAGATGTCCCAGAACTCGCCGGCCTCCGTGGATGCCGTACCGGTCATACCGGCCAACTTATGGTACATACGGAAATAGTTCTGCAGGGTAATGGTGGCGAAGGTCTGTGTGGCGGCTTCCACCTTCACGTGCTCCTTGGCCTCGACAGCCTGGTGCAGGCCGTCGCTCCAGCGGCGACCCTCCATAATGCGTCCCGTCTGCTCGTCGACAATCTTCACCTCACCGTCAATGACCACATACTCGTCGTCCTTGTTGAACATGGTGTAGGCTTTGAGCAACTGCTGCAGCGTGTGTACGCGTTCGCTCTGGATGGCATAATGGCTGAGCAACTCGTCTTTCTTGGCGACGCGTGCTTCCTCGGAGAGCGTCATGTCGGCCTCCAGTGCAGAGAGCTGTCCGGCAATGTCGGGCAATACGAAGAGCTCCGGGTCGTCCACCTGCTGAGCCAGCCACGCCGTTCCCTTGTCGGTCAGGTCGCAGGAGTTGAGTTTCTCGTCCACTACGAAATAGAGCGGCTCCACCGCTTCGGGCATCCGGCGGTTGTTGTTCTCCATATAGGTGTTTTCCGTGTTCTGCATACCGACCTTGATGCCTTCCTCAGACAGGAACTTGATGAGCGGCTTGTTCTTGGGCAGCGACTTGAAGGAGCGGAACAAGGCAAGGAAGCCCTCTTCCGTCAGCTTCTTGTTGCCGGTGGACTGTCCTTCGCTGATTTTCTGCTTGGCTTCTGCCAGATACTGCGTGGCCAGTTGTCGCTGGGCGGCCACAAGGCGTTCTACCAATGGCTGATATTCTTCGAACATCTGGTCGTCGCCCTTGGGCACGGGACCGGAGATGATGAGCGGCGTGCGCGCATCGTCAATCAACACGCTGTCGACCTCATCGACAATGGCGTAGTTATGGGCGCGCTGCACGAGGTCTTTGGGCGACGTGGCCATGTTGTCGCGCAGGTAGTCAAAGCCGAACTCGTTGTTTGTGCCGAACGTAATGTCGCAACGGTAGGCTTGGCGGCGCGCTTCGGAGTTGGGCTGGTGCTTGTCAATGCAGTCCACGGAGAGACCGTGGAACATATAGAGCGGACCCATCCATTCCGAGTCACGCTTGGCGAGGTAGTCATTGACGGTCACCACATGGACTCCGTTGCCGGTCAGCGCATTGAGGAAGACGGGGAGGGTGGCCACAAGCGTCTTTCCCTCACCGGTAGCCATCTCTGCAATCTTGCCCTGATGGAGCACAATGCCACCAAACAACTGCACGTCGTAGTGCACCATTTCCCATTTCAGGTCGTTGCCTCCGGCCGTCCAGTGGTTATGGTAGATGGCTTTGTCGCCGTCGATGGTGATGAAGTCTTTCCGCGGGTCTGCTGCCAGTTGGCGGTCGAAATCGGTGGCCGTCACTACGGTTTCCTCGTTCTCGGCAAAGCGGCGCGCCGTCTCCTTCACGATGCTGAAGGCTTCGGGCATGGCCTCGTCCAGTGCCTTCTCGTAGATGTCGAGCACTTCCTTGTCCAGCTTGTCAATCTTGGCAAAGATGTCTGCGCGGTCTTCGATGGGTGTATCTTCAATGGTTGCCTTGAGGCGTTCGATTTCCTCCTTTTGCGCGTTGGCGGCATTCTGGATGCGTTGTTGGATGTCGTGAGTGCGCTGGCGCAGTTGGTCGTTGTCCAGACTTTGGATTTCCGGGTAGACGGCCTTCACCTTTTCCACCAGCGGTTGGATGAGTTTCATGTCGCGAGTCGACTTGTTGCCGAAGAGCGATGTCAGTATTGATGTTAAATTCATAATCTTGTTGTATGGTTCATTAAAAAAATGGGTGTGAAAACGCCTGCAAAGTTACGAATAATATTCCGTATCGCTGCAAGTTAGCGGATTTTTGTGGCTGTTTTCCTTAGAAAAGGGGAACAGCGGCGCACGCATTGGGTGCCCGGATGCGGATGGCACGGGCAATGGTGGGGGCAATGCGGTCGGCGGTAACGGGTGTCTGTATGCGTTCTTTGCGGACACCAGCTCCGTAGATGATGATGGGGAACGGCACACACGAAAGGCGCGACATGGACTTCTCGAAAGTCTCCTCGTTGACCAGTTGCCAGCCGGGTGTCACTTCAATGATTAAATCACCGCATTTCTCAACGTTGAATCCGTTGCGTACAGATTCAAGTAAAGGGCTGTCAGTTGTCAGTAATTGATTGGCGGTGTAGACATTACGGATGCCTGCAATTTGCAGTAGGAACTCCTGTGAGCGTTTAGCCACGTCGCCCAGGTCCATATTCTTTTGCCGCAGCGTCTGGCGGTTGAAGAAGATGTGGTTGCGGTAGCACTGCTCAATGTACTGGGCTTGTCCGAAGATGGCCCCGAGATACATATTCAAGAGGTTGACGGTGCGGTGGATGTAGAACGAACCGGTGGGAATCCGGTAGCGCGCATTTGTTGCGTTGTCTTCGTCGTTTTCCTCCCGATAGGCTGTCCCTGAAAGGACGAACAGTACCTGGTCGCGACTCACCTGTGCCTCAATGCCGCGGATGAGGGCGGCGAGGGATTTGTCGAGGTTGACGTAGGACTGCATGGAACTGCCTGCCTCATACGTGAGGTTGAGCAGGTCGGGCTTGTCGTCTGTGCCCATTCCTGTCTGCTTGACGCAGTCCAGTGCCACGGTCGTTATTCCGTTGTTGACGTCTGCTCCCGGCGAGTTCTTCCTGGAGTAGTTGGACAGCCATCGGTCCTGTGGCTGGTAGTAGGTGGCCGTGGCCCAGTAGTTGTTGTTGATCCACAGCACGCCGTCGGCAGCATGGCCAGCAGAAAGGATGGCTGCATCGGCAGACGGGGCGAAGGCATAGACCTTTCCTGCACCATCGGTGGCCACCTTCAACTCGTCTCCGACGGTCGAGGTGCGCAGGTTGTCGGGGGTAAAGGCACTCTCGGCTTTGCTGATGCACTGCTGTGGGCGCAGGCTCTCCCGGTCCAGCCATTCCTGTCCCGTAATGCCGTGGTAGTAGGGCGACGTGCCCGCCTGCACGGAAGCGATGGCCGAGGCGCGGTCGACAGGACTGAAATTATAGGAGCCGTTGGCGAACACCATTCCGTCTTTCAGCAGGCGGTTGAATCCGTCAGCCCCATAGAGTGGGGCATAGGACTCCAGAAAATCCGTCCGCAACTGGTCGATGTGGATGTTCACGACCAGTCTTGGCGTCTGGGCTTCGGCGGTCAGGCCGAGCAGTCCCATCAGGGTGATGTAGAGATAACGGTTCTTCATTGCTTTGATTGCTGTTGTTTTCTGAACGGCATCAGTCCCTTGCCCTCCCCGTTTTTCAGGTGCAGGACATCTTGTAAGAGCAAACATAGTGCCAAACTCCAAATTCCCTCCGCATAACTCTGCCAAAAGCCGCCGATGAGGAATAAAGCCAAGAGCAGGACGGAGATGTTCCAGTAACACGTATTTCTTCTGCGCGCCACCTTATATATATAGAACAGCGGCAGGGGATTGAAGAGCAAGAACTGAAGGTTGAGCGTGGTGGTGGGATGCTCGGAGAACAGCATCACGAAGAGCAGCAGTCCTACGACGGACTGGAAGGTGAGCAGCAACAGATCCCAAACCAGCAGTGTGCGGCGCAGCCGCCACTGCACGGCGAAGAGGATCAATGCCAAACCGCTGAGTACCACAGCGCAGGTTGTCGGCGACAGCGGAAAACCGCTCATGGCCGTCTGTACGCCCGGTTCTACGGCCACCCGACGCTCCTTGACCAGTGGCCGGTATTTGCCGTCTTCCAGAATGCGCGCATGGTCGAAGTCGTTCATCAGATGGTGGGGCAGAAACTCCTGTTGCCGCTGCGTGGTCTTCAAGTCAGCGCGGATGCCCAGCAGGATGTCGTTGCCAAAGGTGGCCCACGGGTGACGTTTTGTCATTTCGTGCACCATTTTGCGGTAGGTGAGCTGACGGTCTGTGTGGCTGTCGTCATAGACCAGCGTCCCGGACAGCGACTGCTCGATGATGTCGCGTGCCTTGGTAGTGCAGTTGTTGTAGAAGTAGTTGTAGCGGTAGACGCGGTTTTCGTCCTTCATGTTTTCCACCAAGGCCTGCTTGAGCCGCAGCTTCTCCTCCCGTGTCAGGTTGAGCACCTGTTCTGTCACCCTACTGCCAAAACGTCGGTACTCCTCTTGAAACAAGGGGTAGGGGCAGGCTCCCAGTTCATAGTCCGTCCATCCAAGGACGAAACGCCCCACAAAGAAAGGCTTCCGGAAGTTGAAGACCCCATAGTTGAAGGCGATGTCCACCTCCTGCAGTCCCCATTCCCTATAGCGTATGGCCGTGTGGCCGTATAGACTGTACACCTCTTCGTGGGGCTGGCAGGTCAGCAGGCTAACCTCAATGGAGTCCTGCGCCGTTGCTGGGCTGGCCAATATCCACAGGAGCGCAACAGCCCCTCCTCGGAGAGCATTAAAAATGTTTGTTAAATGTTTCACGATGCAAAATTAGTCCATATTTTCCACTTATCGTGCGTTTATTTCGTTTTTTTTCGATAATTTTGCACGCCGTAATCGAAAAGGTAAACAACGCATCAATGAAGAAACTGTTTTTTTCTGCCATGCTCTTTTTCGCCGGGGTCACAGCGGCAACGGCGCAGAGCGGCACAAACTCTCCTTATAGTCAGTATGGACTGGGCATCCTGTCGGAACAGGCGCAGGGCTTCAACCGGGGCATGAACGGTCTCGGCCTCGCCTTTCGCAATGGCCACGAGGTCAATATGCTTAATCCCGCCTCATACTCGGCAGCCGACTCCCTCACCATGATTCTTGACGTAGGCGTTTCCGGCCAGCTCACGAATTTCAAGGAAGGCAACACCAAGGTCAACGCCAAGAATGCCAACTTCGAATATGCAGTAGCCCTGTTCCGCGTAATGCCGCGGCTGGGCGTGAGTCTGGGCATCGTGCCGTTCACCAATGTGGGCTATTCCTATTCGCGCACCGACGTGGCCAGCTCTTCGCTCTACAGCGTGGAGTCGCACAGCGGCAGCGGCGGCCTGCGCGAGGTGTACATCGGAACGGGATGGGAGCCGCTGAAGGGATTGTCGGTCGGCGTCAATGCCGGCTACCTGTGGGGCGACCTCACGCGGTCTGTCACCAACACCACCAACCAGTCGGCAGCCAACACCCTAAGCCGCATCTATTCGGCCAGCATCAGCAGCTACAAACTCGATTTCGGTGCGCAATACCAGCAGGCGCTGGGCAAGAACGACGTGTTGACCGTCGGCGCAACCTTCGGCTTAGGACACCGGATGAACGGCGACGCACTGCTCATCAATGCCAATACCGATACGCAAAACAGCGTGTCTACGCAGGACACGGCCACCGTGGCCAACGCCTTCAAGCTCCCCATGACCGTGGGTGTCGGCCTTGCCCTGTGCCACAACCAGTCGCTGACCGTCGGTGCAGACTATTCGCTGCAGCGCTGGTCGTCCATCGACTATCCCCAGTTTACGGGCAATGCGTATAAGCTCACCAGCGGCTTGCTGACCGACCGCCACAAGATGACGGTGGGACTCGACTGGATTCCCAGTGCATCGGCCAACTGGACGGGGCTGAACCTCAAGAACCTGCTCTCGCACACGCACTACCGTATGGGTGTCTCGTATGCCACACCTTATTATAAAGTAAACGGTCAGGACGGTCCGAAGGAACTCAGCGTGAGCGCGGGTATGGGCATTCCCCTGGTCAACAAATGGGGCAACCGCTCCGTGCTCAACGTTAGTGTGCAGTGGGCACGGCAGTCGGCCACCAACCTGATAACCGAAAACACGTTCCGCATCAATCTCGGCATTACTTTCAACGAACGCTGGTTTGCCAAGTGGAAGGTAGAGTAATTCATTCCAAAACATGGGCGGGCATGATGCTCGCCCTGTTGTGCCTTGTGGGAACAGGGGCTTGCCAACAGCCCAAGGACCACACGGCACCTGCTGTTCGCGACCGCGACTCCGTCTCCATCATGACGAGCTACGGGGTCAACACGCTGATCAGTGACTCCGGCGTCATCAAGTACCGGATTGTTACGGAGCGTTGGGACGTGAACACCGTGAAGAACCCCAGTCGCTGGACGTTTGAGAAAGGCATCTTCCTGGAGCAGTTCGACGAGAAATTCCACGTGGAAGGCTACATCCAGGCCGACACGGCTTGGTACTACGACCAGAAAAAGCTGTGGGAACTGCGCGGCAGGGTGCGCATCCGCAACGTCAACGGGCTGATTTTCCGCAGCGAGGAACTGTTCTGGGACGGCATGAAACATGAGTTCTACTCCTATAAGTTCTCCCGCGTTATCACCCCCGAGCGCGAGATGCAAGGCACTTACTTCCGCAGCGACGAACACATGCAGCGCTACGAGGTCACCAATAGCGTGGGCTCATTCCAGAAGTCGGACATGGACGGGGAAGAACAGACGACTCCGGCCGAGAACAATGCTTCTGCTCCCGACACCCTGCAGCCCCAACCGCCGCAGCGGCAACCGGCAGTCAGACGCGCCGCCAGCAACAAACAACGATAACCATGACAAGTCTTATCATAGGAATCATTATCACCATGGCCTTCTCCGCCTTCTTCTCCGGCATGGAGATGGCCTTTGTCTCCAGCAACCGCCTACGGGCGGAGATGGAGCGCGAGAAGAACGGACTGGCCGACCGCGCCATTGCTTTCTTCTATCGCCATCCCAACGATTTTGTGAGCACTATGCTCGTGGGCAACAACATCGCCCTCGTGGTCTACGGCATCCTTTTCGCCTCCATTTTCGACCGGACGCTGTTTGCTCCGCTCAGTGTCGGAAGTCGCGTGACCGCTGACACCCTGCTCTCTACCATCGTCATTCTCTTCACCGGGGAGTTCCTGCCCAAGACCATCTTCAAGGCCAAGCCCAACCAGATGTTGCGGATTTTTGCCGTGCCGGCCATGGTGTGCTACGTGGTGCTGTTTCCCGTGTCGCGCTTCGCCTCCCTCCTGTCGAAGGGCCTGCTGCGGCTGTTCGGCAAGAAAGTGGACAGCGACAGCACAGGGCAAGCCTTCACGAAGGTGGACCTGGACTATCTGGTGCAGTCCAGCATCGACAATGCGCCCGACGAGAAGCAGATCGAGGAGGTGAAGATTTTCCACAACGCACTCGACTTCTCCGACACCAAGGTGCGCGACTGCATGGTGCCCCGCACGGAGATAGAGTCCGTGGACATTGAAAAAGCCACGATGGAACAGCTCAAGAACCGGTTTATCGAGAGCGGCCATTCCAAGATTGTCGTCTATCGCACCGACATCGACCACATCATCGGCTACGTCCATTCGTCCGACCTGTTCCGCATCGGCGAGCAGGGGAGCGGCTTTGCTTCCGCAGCAGTGCCCGACGCCCTGGTGCGCGAGATGCCCTACGTGCCGGAGACCATGGCAGCCAGCAAACTGATGCACACTTTCCTGCAGGAGAAGAAGTCGCTGGCCGTGGTCATCGACGAGTTCGGCGGGACGAGCGGTCTCGTGTCGCTGGAGGACATTGTCGAGGAAATCTTTGGCGACATCGAGGACGAGCACGACAATATGCACTATGTGGCCAAGCGGCTGGACGACGGCGACTACATGCTCTCGGCGCGACTGGAAATCGAGAAGGTCAACGAGTTGTTCTCGCTCGACTTGCCCGAAAGCGACGACTACATGACTGTGGGCGGACTCATCCTCCACGAGTACCAGAGTTTTCCGAAGCTGAACGAGGTGGTCAAGATAGGACGTTTCGAGTTCAAAATCGTCAAAAATACCATGACAAAGATAGAACTGGTACGGCTGAAAGTGGTCGAATAGCGCGTTTCCCGTCACTTTTTCGGCATTATCTTTCGTCGAATGGCGATTTTTTACTAACTTTGTGCCCCAAATAGAGAAAAATCGAACAATAACAAAAAATAAAAATAATAAAAAACAATGGCAGCAATTGGAAAAATCAGAAGCTGGGGACCAGCCCTCGCCACCGTGATCGGACTGGCTCTCTTCGCTTTCATTGCCGAAGAAATGTTCCGCTCTTGTGAAGCAACCAACAACGAGAAGCGTCAACAGGTCGGTGAAGTGTTAGGAAAGAAAGTGTCCGTACAGGACTTTCAGGCAATGGTTGACGAGTATCAGGAAGTCATCAAGATGACACAGGGCCGCGAGAGCCTTTCCGACGAGGAACTCAACCAGCTGAAGGATCAGATTTGGCAGGAAGTGGTCAGCACCACGATTCTGCAGCAGGAAGCCGAAGAACTGGGCTTGACCGTGACCGACGCTGAACTGCAGAACATGCTGAAGGTCGGTACGAACCCCATGTTGGCGCAGACTCCGTTCATCAACCAGCAGACGGGACGCTTCGACGTGACGCAGCTCACCAAGTTCCTGGACGATTACAAGAAACTTCAGACACAGCCCCAACAGCAGCAGCTGGCCGAGCAGTACAAGAGCATCTACGACTACTGGAAGTTCATTGAGAAGCAGCTGCGCCGCCAGACGCTCATGTCGAAATACCAGAGCCTGCTGGGCCACTGCCTCCTGTCGAACCCCGTGTCGGCCAAGATGGCTTACGACGGCAATGTCGTGGAGAGCGACATCCAGTTGGCCGCCATCCCCTACACCTCCGTCAAGGACAGCGAGGTGAAGATTTCGGAGAGCGACCTGAAGGACAAGTACAGCGAGATGAAGGAGATGTTCAAGCAGACCCTCGAAAGCCGCGACATCAAGTACGTCGACTTCCAGGTGGTTCCCTCCGCCAAGGACCGTGCAGCCCTGAACAAGACGCTCAGCGAAGCCAAGCAGAAACTGGAAAGCGGTGTAGCTCCTGCCGAAGTGGTGCGCAAGGCACAGTCGCAGGTGGCCTACAACGGTCTTGCCGTCACCAAGCGTGCCCTCCCGACGGACGTGGCCGCCAAGGTGGACTCCATGGCCGTGGGACAGACCTCCGCTCTGTTTGAGACCGCCTACGACAACACGCTGAACGTGGTGAAGCTCATCGCCAAGGTTGAGCAGCCCGACTCCATCGAGTTCCGCATGATTCAGGTGGGCGACGAGAAGCAGGCCGACAGCGTCTACACTGCGCTGAAGGGCAATGCCGATTTCGAGACCCTCGCCAAGAAATATGGACAGACAGGACAGAAGAACTGGTTGACCTCCGCCATGTACGAGAGCGCACAGACGCTCGACGCCGACACTAAGGCTTACGTCACAACGCTGCTGACGGCTGCCGTGGGCGACGTGGTCAAGCAGAATCTCTCCCAGTCGCACATCGTGCTGCAGGTGACCAACCGCAAGGCCATGACGACCAAGTACGATGTGGCCATCGTGAAGCACACCATCGACTTCTCCCGCGAGACCTACAACACGGCCTACAATAAGTTCAGCCAGTTTGTCAGCGAGAACAAGACGCTGGAGGGCATGGAGAAGAACGCCCAGAAGTTCGGCTACAAGGTGCTGGAGCGTCAGGACATTGTCAATTCCGAGCACTATGTGGCAGGCGTGCGCTCCACGCGCGAAGCTATGAAATGGATCTTCGACGCCAAGGACGGCGACGTGTCTCCGCTCTATGAGTGCGGCAACAACGACCACATGATGGTCATTGCCCTCACCAAGGTTCACCCCGTGGGCTACCGCAGCTTCGACGAGGTGAAGGACATGGTGCGCCAGGAAGTCATCCGCGACAAGAAGTTCGAGGTGGCCGCTGCCAAGCTGCAAGGCGTGGCTTCGATTGCCGCCGCCAAGCAGAAGGGTGCTGTCGTAAGCACCGTGGCACAGGTGACCTTCTCCGCTCCCGCCTTCGTGCAGAGCACGGGTGCCAGCGAGCCTGCCCTGAGCGGTGCCGTGTCCGGCGTGAAGCAGGGACAGCTGTCGAAGGCTCCCGTCAAGGGCAACGGCGGTGCTTACCTCTTCCAGGTGACCAAGCGCCAGCAGCAGGCCGGTGCCAAGTTCGACGTCAAGCAGCAGATGGCCATGCTCCAGCAGATGGCTATGCGCGCCGCAGGACGCTATATGCAGGAAATGACGCAGAAGGCTGACGTGGTGGACAACCGCTACCTGTTCTTCTAACGCCCAGACCGAGCAACAAACCCATCAGACACCGTACTTCATCAGGCAAGTACGGTGTCTTTCCCCAAAACAAAACCACGGCCACTGAGGGCCATGTAAAACAATCACACTAAAACAAATAAAACTATGAAGCAATTCAACGACAAGAATTTCGTCCTCGACAACGAGGTGGCTCAGGACCTGTTCCACAACCATGCGTCCAAGATGCCAATCATTGACTACCACTGTCATCTGAACCCGCAAATGGTGGCCAACGACCACCGGTTCAAGAGCATCACCGAGCTGTGGCTCGGCGGCGACCACTACAAATGGCGCGCCATGCGCACCAACGGCGTGGACGAACGCTACTGCACCGGCACGGACACCAGCGACTGGGAGAAGTTTGAGAAATGGGCGGAGACCGTTCCCTATACGCTCCGCAACCCGCTCTACCACTGGACGCACCTCGAACTGAAGACCGCCTTCGGCATCGATAAGCTCCTGTCGCCCAAGACCGCACGCGAAATCTTCGACGAGTGCAACGAGAAACTGGCGCAGCCCGAGTTCTCCGCGCGCGGACTGATGAAGCATTACCGCGTGGAGTGCGTGTGCACGACCGACGACCCCGTTGACGACCTTCACAACCACATCGAATATGCCAAGGCCAAGGCCGCCGAAGACCCCATCATGATTCCAGCATGGCGTCCCGACAAGGCCATGAACATCGAGAAGCCGGAGTTCGGCGCTTATGTCCGTCAACTGGAGCAGGTGAGCGGCGTGACCATCACCAAGTTTTCCGACATGATCGACGCGCTGCAGAAACGCCACGACTTCTTCTCCGCCAACGGCTGCAAGCTCTCCGACCACGGCATCGAAGAGTTCTACGACGAGGACTACACCGACTCGCAGATTGAGGTCATCTTCGAGAAGGCCATGCGCGGCCAGCAGCTCTCCGCGTTCGAAACGCGCCAGTACAAGAACTGCTTCCTCACCGTGATGGCAGAGATGGATGCCGATGCCGACTGGACACAGCAGTTCCACTACGGAGCCATCCGCGACAACAACACTAAGATGTACAACGCGCTCGGTCCCGACACGGGCTTCGACTCCATCGGCGAGTTCAACACGGCCAAGGCCATGTCGAAATTCCTCAACAAACTCAACATGAAGGACAAGCTCACGCGCACCATCCTCTACACGCTCAACCCCTGTGCCAACGAGGTTATTGCCACCATGCTCGGCAATTTTCAGGGCGGCGAACCTGGCAAGATCCAGTTCGGCTCCGGCTGGTGGTTTAACGACCAGAAGGACGGCATGGAGCGCCAGATGAACGCCCTCTCGGTGCTCGGACTGCTCAGCCGCTTCGTGGGCATGCTCACCGACAGCCGCTCGTTCCTCAGCTATCCGCGCCATGAGTATTTCCGCCGCATCCTCTGCAATATGCTCGGCAACGACGTGGAGAAGGGACTCCTGCCCGACGACCGCGAGCTGCTCGGAAAAATGGTGGAGGACATCTCCTACAACAACGCAAGACAGTATTTCAAGTTCTATTGATACTAAACAAAGAAAGAGAAGGCCGGCTGTCCCTGCGAAAAGACAGTCGGCCTTTTTTAGAGCATGATGAAACGGAGCATATCGGCATTATTGGCAGGCCTGCTTTTGCTGACCCAGAATCTTGTTGCAAAAGAGCAGCACGAACAGTACACGCTTCAGCACTACGACGAGCACAATGGTCTTGCCCAGCGTTGGGCTACCCGGATTATCCAAGGCGACGACGGCTATATTTGGGTTTCGACATGGAACGGTTTAGACCGTTTTGACGGGTACGAGTTTGTCAACTTCAAGTCTACCGACAAAGGAGGCTATGGGTTGCCTACCGACCGCATCTCGGACATGTGGAAATTGAAGTCGGGCGACTTGCTGTGCCTTGTCGACTACAAGCTCTTCGTCTTCAACACCAAGAGCTACCAGTTTACTAACATTCTGGAGCGGTTGGAGAAGAAGACCCGCACGCAGTATATGATAAAATACGTTTACCCCCAGAAGGATGGGACTATCTGGGTCACTTGCCAGAACGGACAGCGTATATCCATGGAAGAGCGCGACCTGTCCGAAACGGCAAGACTGAGACGGCAGACAGACTTTCCAGAGCCTCCCTTGCCACCGGCCCGTTTTGTTTCGTTGCCCGGCTATGAAATGAAATATGCCGAATACTGCATGACGGACAAGGGCGGTAACGACTGGTATCGAAGTAACTACGGCATTTACAAGGCGCACAAATATACCCGTCAATACGAATCGTTTCCTGTGCAAGAGGACAACGAGGCCAGATACTTTCTCCGGGACAACAAGGGAAGATTGTGGGTTAGCTGCAAGGAAGACAAGTGTCTGATGCTTTTTGATGCCAGACAGCAGTTGTTGGGATATGTGGACCACGAGGGCAGGCTGACACGCTCACGCTGCTCCTTTGGTGCTGCCGTCTATTGTATGTTCCAGGACAAGGACGGCACCCTGTGGCTGGGCACCAAGCCCGACGGTCTGTTCCGGCTCAGAGAAACCGACGGCTCTTTCTCGGTGAGCAATTATAAGTACGAGAAGGATGGAAACACCATCAATGATAATGCCATATACGACATCAAGTCAGATGCTTACGGACGGCTGTGGATAGCCTCGTTCTCGCGTGGAGTCCTGTGTTTTGACTCCAGGATAGGCCGTTTCCATTCGTTCAGCGGTTATCCCTTCGATACCTTCTCCATGGCGAGAGACCTGATTATTACCAAGGACAACATACTGTTGGTGGCAACCACCGGCGGATTGCTCGTGGCAGACATCAGCGGAAGGGACTTGCACAAAGTGAAATTCCGCAAGCACGTGCATGATTACCGCCGCCCCTCCAGTCTGAACAACAACGCCACCATGTCGCTGTTCCAGTCCGCCCGAGGCACCATTTATGTGGCAACGGAAAGTGGCGGCATCAACCGGATATTGGGCACCAATCTTCTGGCCGACCAACTGGAGTTTGAACATCTGGACATCCAGAACGGCTTCCCGTCCGACGTGGTTCTTTCCGTCTTTGAATACCGAAACGCCATCTGGGCCGTGTGCAACAACATGGTGGTGAAGATAACATCAGACGGAGTGTATGAGCAGTTCGACATCGGCTTTTTCAAGAAGGTGTTCCGCTATTCGGATGCCAAGTCCCTGTCCCTCGGTGGAGGGAAATGGCTGTTTGGCCTGCTTACCGGAGCGATAGTCCTCGACTTGGACCATCTCCACCGGAGCGAATACACGCCTCCGGTGGTCATCACGGGTTACGCCATCAACGGCGGGCACACCGTCCATGTGGGAAAGGACTGCGACTCCCTCCGCCTCATGCCTTCCGAACGCAATGTCAGCATCCATTTCGCTGCCCTGGACTTTACGGCGTCCGAGCGGTTGGAGTATGCCTTCAACGTGAACGGCGGTGTATGGAACCACCTTCAGAAGAATCATGTTGCCACCTTCCTGAACATGGAGCCTGGCACGTACCGCCTGTGTATCCGTTCCACCAACCACGACGGGGTCTGGGTGGAGAACGACAAGGTGTTCACCGTCGTGGTAGAGCCTACCGTCTGGGAAACCACTGCCGCCAAGATACTATATGTCTTCCTCTTCCTGTTGCTGCTCTGGGGCTGTTTCCGCATCTATCAGTACGTGAGGAACATCAAGGTCAAGAACAAACACCTGGAAGCCTACCTCGCCATCATCAACGCCCGCAGTGAAAATGCCGAGCAGACGAACGTTTCGGCAAAGGAAGACCGGGAAATGCAGATACTGGAGACCGCGCAGGTGCTGGCCTCTGACGATGCCTTCATGAAGCGTGTCGTGTCTTTTGTGGAGGAACACCTCAGCGATGCAGACGTCAACATCGGGGACATGGCCGACGCTGCGGCCACCAGTCGTGCAGGGTTGAACCGGAAGATGAAGGCCATTTTGGGCATCACGCCGAAGGACTTCCTGCGCGAGGTGAGGATACAGAAAGCCTGCCAGTTGCTCCGAGACAAGAACCTTCCCGTCAACGACGTGGCCTATATGTGCGGTTTTTCCGATTCGAGATACTTTAGCCGGGCTTTCAAGGCCAAGATGGGAGTGACACCTTCCGAATATAGGTTCAGTGTCAGTTAGTTACGCATTGGTGGATGTCTCGGATGTCCACCAATGTTCATTTTAGTCTATCCTGTTTTTGATGCGCAAATCCACTTATTTGGGTCTTTTTTCCACACCCAAGCCCTCAAATAGCAGTACCTTTGCAGTCGACAAACTACTTAATTTTTATATATCAGTCAAAACCTAAATGAACAGAACAATGAATTTCAAGCGATGCCTATTGCTGTCGTGTGCCCTCCTGGGGGCAGTGGCTTCTTTGCAGGCCAAGAGTGAGACTTTCTTCAACGCCGTAGTTGCGAAGGACGGCACGGGCACTTTTTCCTCCGTGCAGGCTGCCATTGACGCCGCTCCTTCCGGGCGCACTGCCCCTTGGCTCATCTTCGTCAAGAACGGCGCTTATGAAGAGCAGGTGGTCGTGCCCGAAGACAAGCCCTTCATTCATCTTGTCGGGCAGGACAAGGCGCGGACCATTATCCATCTGACCCTGAATGTGGGTGGAGCACCCAAGGAACAGGGCGATGCGGCCAAGAATGCCTATTGGGCCAGTTCCGTGCACAACCCCCAGTCGCCCACCTATAAATATGAGGGCAGTGTGGTCATGGTCAAGGCCACCGACTTCTTCACCGAGAATATCTCCTATGTCAACGACTATGGCGTGACTGCACAGAACGGTCCACAAGCCTTGGCCATGAAGCTGCGCAACGACCGTGCCATCTTCCACAACTGCATTCTCCGTTCCTTCCAGGACACCTGGATGACCTCGACCAACGATGCCCATCGCCTCTACGTGAACGGCTGCTGGATCGAAGGAGCAGTAGACTATTTCTATGGCGGTGGTGACGCGCTGGTTGAAGAGTCCACCTTCTATAATGTGCGGAGCGGTTCGGTCATTGTAGCTCCCTGTCAGGAAAAGGCCAAGTTCGGCTACGTGTTCCACAACTGCACGGTGGACGGCAACCAAGAGGCAGCCAACGGCACCGTGACGTTGGGTCGTCCTTGGCACAACACCTGTAAGGCCGTCTACATCAACACGCTGCTCAAGATACCTCTGGCTCCCGAAGGTTGGAGTAATATGGGGACTATTCCCGGACTGTTTGCCGAATACAACAGCTTCGATGCGGACTGCAAACCGTTGGACCTGACGGTGCGCAAGACCGACTACGTGACCTTTGACGGACGCAAGGGACAGAGCCGTTCTACCATCTCGTACGTGGAGTCCCTGCAATACAGCTACGACAACATCGTCAAGGGCGTAGACCAATGGAATCCCAAGGCCATGATAGTCCCGTTGCCGTTCCCGAAAAACATCCGGCAGGAAAAGAGCCGCTTGACGTGGAATGCCGTACCCGGAGCCATCGGCTATCTGCTGGAGATGGACGGAAAAATCGTCGGAATGCCCAAGGATGCCCAGTTCGTGCTGAAAAAGAAGCACAAGGGTGGGGTGGTGCTTATCCGTGCCGTCAACCAGTACGGTTCGCTGGGACAAGCGTCTGCCTGTTATCTCTGAACTTTCTAACAACTCAAAAATAATAACCACAAAATGATTAAAAATCTATGAAGAAACTAACTATTAACGCGGTAGCCAAGCTGTTGCTTCTCGCCGGCATTTCCTGTTACAGCATAGGAATGTCCGCCCAAAAAAGAACAGTCACTGGCGTTGTCACCGACAAGAACAACGAGCCGTTGATTGGTGTCACCGTCACCACCAAAGGCCATGCCGGAAACGGCGTCATCACCGACCTGAACGGACAGTACAGCATTCAAGTGAACGACGGCAACGAGTCGCTGGTCTTCTCCTATGTAGGATACCTGCAGCAGGAACAGAAGGCCAGCAAGCAAGGTCCCCTCAACATTGTCATGAAGGAAGACAATGTGGGACTGGACGAAGTCGTGGTGATTGGCTACGGCTCGGTCAAGCGCCGCGACCTGACGGGTTCCGTGGCTTCCGTCAAGGGCGACAACCTGGCCAAGATGCCCGTGAACAATGTGGCGCAGGCACTGCAGGGCAAGTTGGCAGGCGTCAACGTCACATCGGGTGACGGCCGTCCCGATGCCACCGTGTCCATCCGTGTTCGTGGCGGCGGTTCCATTACCCAGAGCAACGACCCGCTGTTCATTGTGGACGGCTTCCCCGTGTCCGGCATCGACAACATCCCGGCCTCCGAGATTGAGAGCATCGACGTGCTGAAAGACGCTTCTTCCACGGCCATCTACGGTGCGCGCGGTGCCAACGGCGTAATCCTGGTCACCACCAAGAAGGCGCAGGGCGGCAAGGTGAAGGTCTCTTACGACGGCTATGCACAGGTGAAATCCGTGGCCAAGACGCTGGAGACGCTCAGCGCACAGGACTATGTCCTCTTCGGCTGGGGCTACGCCACCTCCCGTGGTGAGGCCAGCGGCGACGGCTTTGCCAGGTATTTCGGTCTGGGCAGCAAGTACGGCAACCACTATGCCGACTACGCCAACGTCACAGCCCACGACTACACCGACGACCTGCTGCGCACGGCCTGGAGCTACAACCACAACGTGTCAGTGAGCGGCGGCAGCGACAAGACCCGCTTCACGACGAACGTCAACTATCTGAGCGACGAGGGCATCAAGGTCAACTCCGACCTGCAGAAATTCACGGCCTCCTTCAAGCTGCAGCAGCAACTGCTGAGCAACCTGAACCTGGACTTCGATTTCCGCTATACGGAGAAGAACACCAACGGCCGCGAGGGCGTGACCAGCGGACGCGGATCTGAAATATCGGGTGCCTACAAGTACAAGCCCATCGACAATCCCCTTGGCGGCATCGACTACACGGAGGTGACGGGCTGGGGCTTCGGTGTGGAGAACATCGACGAGTCGCACAATCCCTACGAAATGGTGATGGACGTGACGAACAAGAGTAAGTCGCGCAACCTGCGTGGCAGTGCCGCCCTGAACTGGGAAATCATCAAAGGACTGAGTGCGCGCACTGAAATCTCCATGTCGCGCGGCTCTTCCACGAGCACCTATTTCCACAACGGCTACGGCGACGGCCTGAAGACCGCCACCCTGTCCCGTGGCACTAGCCAGGGACTGCGCTGGCTGAATACGCTCAACTACAACTTTGAGCTGGCCAAAATCCATCAGTTCAACGTCATGGTGGGCCACGAGCTGATCAAGAACGAGAGCGAATCCACCTCGCTGTCCGGCCGAGGCTACCCCGACAGCTACGACTACGACACGGCCATCGGTCTCATCCACAACGCCACGGAATCGTTCTCCGCCACCAACAGCATCGGCGTGCCGAACCGCACCGTTTCCTTCTTCGGACGTTTCAACTACAACCTGCTCGACCGTTACCTCTTCACCTTCACCATGCGTGCCGACGGCAGTTCCAAGTTTGCTCCGGACAACCGCTGGGGGTACTTCCCCGCTGCAGCGCTGGCCTGGCGCATCACGGAAGAGCCTTGGATGCAGAACACTAAGGACTGGCTGAGCAACCTCAAGCTCCGCCTGTCGCTGGGAACTTCTGGTGCCGACAACATCAGCTCCAACCTCTGGCGCGAGACCTGGAAGACCATCGGATCCGGCAGCAACAACGTGATGATCAACAACGAGAAGACCGCGTTCTACGCACCAGAAGGCCTACTGGCCAACAACAAGCTGAAGTGGGAGACTACCATCTCCCGAAACCTCGGCATCGACTACGGCTTCCTGAACGGCAGAATCAACGGTAGCGTCGAGCTGTACTGGAACACCACCAAAGACCTGCTGATGGCCGTGCCCATCGACAACACAACGGGCTACTCCTTCCAGTACCAGAACTTCGGCAAGACCAGCAACAAGGGTCTTGAGCTTTCCGTCAACGTGGATGCCGTCCACACCAAGGACTTCCAATTCAACATCACGGCCATCTACAACTACAACAGGAACAAGATTGACGAGCTGACCAATGCCGACCAGTACCTGTACTCTTCCTACTGGGCCTCTTCCTCGCTGATGCCGAAAAACGACTACATGCTCGTGGAGGGCAAGTCCATCGGTGTGGTGCGCGGCTTCAAGTCGGCCGGCTTCTATACCGTAGACGACTTCATCTACCAGAACGGACAGTATATTTTGAAGGACGGTGTGCCCGACTTCGACAAGAGCATCGGTGCCAACTATTTCACGCCGTTCAACATTCCGAGCGGACAGACCGCATTCCCCGGTGCCGCCAAGTTCCAGGACGTGGACGGCGACGGCCAGGTGACCGAGTTGGACGCCACCGACATCGGCGAGGTGATGGCCAGAAACACGGGCAGTTTCTCCTTCAATTTCCAGTACAAGAACTGGGACTTGAGCACCAACTTCAACTGGGTGCTGGGCGGCAAGATCTACAACGCCGTGGCCATGATGAACGAATCCGGCCAGGAGTACAACGGCATCGGTGCCCAGCGTCTGGCCTTCATCAAGGATTCCTACAAGGTGTATAATGTGAACCAGAACGGCGAACTCTATGCCGTGACCACGCCCGACGAGCTGAACAGCCTGAACGCCAATGCTAAGTATCCGCTGGCCTACCACCAGTCTGGCATCGTGACCGACGAGTTCCTGGAGGACGGCTCTTACCTGCGCCTGCAGAACATCACGCTCGGCTACTCCCTGCCGAAGAAGCTGCTGAAGAACTGGAACATCAGCAACCTGCGCGTCTACGCCACGGCCACAAACCTGTTCACCATTACCGGCTATTCGGGCGTAGACCCCGAAGTCAACGCCAACACGACCGGCACCTCCAGCTTCGTGGGCGGCCTGCGCATCTTCCCCACGCTCAACATGGACTGGGGCGCATATCCGCGCTCGCGCACCTTCACCGTCGGGGCAAGCATCACCTTCTAACTTGAAAAGACCAATAAAAAAACACAGAAACAACTATGATGAAAAAGATATTTATGCAGGCACTGGCCGTGGCAACCCTCATCGGCACGGCCGGATGCACGGACTATTTGGAAACAAAGTCGCCAAGCGTTGTCGACAAGGATTTCGTGTTCTCCGACATCGAGTCGGCGCGCCAAGCCCTCTACTACGGCTACCAGTCGCTCCACGACAACCGCAGCCTCCACTCCGTCGGCTTCTTCTGGACACCCATCTGGGGTTCGGACATTGAAGACGCGCAGGATGCCTATTCGGAGGGCAGCGCAGGCTGTCAGGAGAAGACCTTCTATCCCTCCGGCACGGACAAGTACAACATCAACGCTGGCGAGGGCACAGAGGTGTTCACCATGTGCTATAAGACCATTGCCATCTGCAACTCGCTCATCAACTCCTTCGAGGAGAAGAGCAACTTCAAGGAAATCATGTCCGGCGAACCCAACGAGATGTCTGATGTCTACGGACAGGCCGTGGCGCTGCGTGCCACTATGTACTGGGAACTGACACGGTGGTACGGCGACGTGCCCCACTCGCTGGTGACGGGACAGCAGGCCGAAGGGCTGACCTCCCGGTTTGCCATCCTCGACTACCACATCCAGAAGCTGCGCGAGGTGGAACCCCACATGTACAGGGTGGGCGAGAGCAGCCACCGCGCCGATGTCATGAACCGTACCTACGTGCAGGGACTGATTGGGCGGATGTGCCTGTATGACGGCGGCTATGCTACCCGACGCACTGACCTCGGCAACGATTTCTATGTGGACGGCGACGGCAACAAGCTGGCGTTCGAGGACTGGAGCGTGGAGAAGAACGGGGCCATCTATGGCAGGCGCAGCGACTGGCGCGATCTGTACAAGATTGCACAGACGTATCTGCAGGATGCCGTCAGCAACCACGGCACGATAGAGCTTCACCTCACCGACCCGCGCTCGAAGGGAGCGAACGGACAGCAGTACAGCAACCCCTTCCAGTATGCCTTCCAGCAGATGCACGGCGGTGCTTCCGAGACGCTGGCCGACGAGAGCGTATACGAGATTCCCATGGAGTTCAAGAACGGTTCGGAGCGTCCGGCTTACATCGGCCGCCCCTCGTCCGGTTCCAACGGTGGCGCACCGTGCATCGGCTGCGGACAGGATCGCGTGCAGGTATGGTTCTACTACGGTGCCTACGACCCGAACGACAAGCGCCGCGACGCCTCGGTCAGCGTGACGGGCAGTGACGGTGTCGGCAACGAGCAGATTCAGTCGTTCAACCGCTCCGACTGGGGCAAGGGATGTGGCCCGGGCACCAATAAATGGGACTGGAATCGCATCGCACAGCCCAACACGCAGTCGTACGGCAACTCCGGCATCAACGTTTCCTACATGCGCATCTCGGAAATCTATCTGATGCTGGCTGAGGTGTGCGCCGCCCTGGGCGACGATGCCAACGCCAAGACCTATTTGGGCATTGTTCACAACCGCAACTTCGACGGTGGTGTGGACCCCCACTTCGACGCCTACATCAGCCAGTGCGGTTCGGTGCTGAAAGCTGTCATCCAGGACCGCGCCTTTGAGTTCCTGGGCGAGGGTGTGCGCCGCTTCGACCTCATCCGCACAGGAATGTTGCCCGAGGCTTGTGTCAACAACCGTAAGCTGATGACCGCCGTGGTCGACGGAGTGACGCAGAACGGCTATTACACCTTCGACAACGGCAACCAGCTGCCGGCCTATATCTGGACCAAGATGGTGGACGCCAAGAGCCAGTACGGCTATCGGTTGACTGCCGACACGCCTGCCGACCGGAAGGACGACCCCGTGCTCTATCCCGGCTGGCGCGGACAGCACGACGACTGGTCGTCTGTCTATCCCAACGCGCAGACAGGCAAGACCAACGTGGCCATCAAGGGCTTGTTCCGCTACATCGCGCCAGGCAGCGAAGAGGCACTGGAGCTTGAGGCCGACGGCTACGTGCAGACGGCGTGGGCGGTGGACATGGCCAAGTACAAGGATTCCTACGCCACCAAGCTGCTGGCTGGCTACAGTGATGAAGACTTCGCCGCCAAGAATCCGCCCATCTATCTGCTGCCCTTCACCTATCAGGTGCTGACCACCTCGCACATCACCAACGGATATGGCTTCAAACAGCAATAATCCCTCCGTGCGATATTGACCTACTGAAAAAGGCCGACTGCCCCGCGAAAAGGACAGTCGGTCTTTTTCTGGTACGCTGGGCAGGAACGTTACCTTACGGTGAGGGTGATGGGTCTTGGTGTGCGCACCACGTCTACGCGAGCGACTGTACTTCCTCTGCCCCGATAGTGGAAGGCGAAGCGGATTGCCGTGGAGAGTCGAAATGGAAGGCTATAGAGGGTCACTTCGGTTTAGTATAGTGAAACGCTGCGGTTTAGTATAGCAAACCGCTTCGGTTTAATATATTAAAACGCTTTGCTTAAATATAGTGACTTTTTGGGGCCTAATATGGAGACTTGAAGCGCAAGTCTGCGGAGAGCCGGAAACAAGAATTAAGAATGAACATTAAGGCGACCGGCGAGAAACTATCCCGTCGGCCGCTTTTGTAAGGTGTAAAAAATAACTTGAACTGTTTTTCCTGCGCGCCGAAGGTACTTTCGCTCGGAAATAAAAAAGAAAACGAGTTTTCTTTTTGTATTTCTCTCGCTTATTCGTACCTTTGCAGGCGGAAACAAACAAAAATAAAAACGAGGAGAAAAGATTATGTGCGGAATAGTAGGATACATCGGCACTCAGCAGGCCTACCCTATACTGATAAAGGGGTTGCGACGCCTGGAATACCGCGGCTATGATTCGGCCGGGGTGGCTCTGATTAACGGCAATGGCAACTTGAACGTCTGCAAGACGAAGGGGAAGGTGGACAACCTGGTGGAGTATTGTAAGGACAAGGACGTGACGGGCATCGTGGGCATCGCACACACGCGCTGGGCCACACACGGAGAGCCGTCGGCCGTCAATGCCCATCCGCACTATTCTGAATCGAAAAACCTCGCCATCATTCACAATGGCATCATCGAGAACTATGCCGACCTGAAACGGAAGCTGCAGGCCAAGGGCGTGGAGTTCCGATCCGACACCGACACGGAGGTGCTCGTGCAGCTGGTGGAATACATCATGGTGCACAAGGCTGTCGACCTGCTCACCGCCGTGCAGGTGGCCCTGTTCCAGGTCATCGGGGCCTACGCCATCGCCATCATCGACAAGCGCGACCCCGACCAGATTATCGCCGCGCGCAAGCAAAGCCCCCTCGTGGTGGGCATCGGCAAGGACGAGTTCTTCCTCGGATCCGACGCCACGCCGCTGGTGGAATACACCGACAAGGTGGTCTATCTGGAGGACGGCAACATCGCCGTGATCCGCCGGGGCGAGGAGCTGAAGGTGGTCAGCATCCTCGGCGAGGAGCAAGATCTGAAGGTCAAGAAGGTGGACATCAACCTCGGACAGCTGGAGAAGGGCGGCTTCCCGCACTTCATGCTGAAGGAGATCTTCGAGCAGCCCGACTGTCTGGACAACTGCATGAGGGGACGCGTCAACGTGGACACGGACAACGTGGTGCTCTCTGCCGTCATTGACTATAAGGAGCAGCTGCTCGCCGCCAAGCGGTTTATCATCGTGGCCTGCGGCACGTCGTGGCACGCTGGACTCATCGGCAAACAGATGATCGAGCAGCTCTGCCGCATCCCCGTGGAGGTGGAGTATGCCTCGGAGTTCCGCTACCGCAACCCCGTCATCACGTCCAGCGACGTGGTCATCGCCATCTCGCAGAGCGGCGAGACTGCCGACACGCTGGCCGCCATCCAGCTGGCCAAGGAACACGGCGCGTTCATCTACGGCATCTGCAACGCCATCGGGTCGAGCATCCCCCGGGCCACGGACACGGGTTCGTACATCCACGTGGGACCGGAAATCGGTGTGGCCTCGACCAAGGCCTTCACGGGACAGGTCACCGTGCTGACCATGCTGGCACTCGCCCTGGCCAAGGAGAAGGGCACCATCAGTCGCGAGGACTACATGCACGTGGTGAGGGAGCTGCACGAGATTCCGGAGAAGATCAAGGACGTGCTGAAGCTCAACGACCGCATCGCCGACCTCAGCCGCACGTTCACCTATGCGCGCAACTTCCTCTATCTCGGGCGCGGCTACAGCTACCCCGTGGCACTGGAGGGCGCGCTGAAGCTCAAGGAAATCTCCTACATCCACGCAGAGGGCTATCCGGCGGCCGAGATGAAGCACGGACCCATCGCACTGATAGACTCCGACATGCCTGTCGTGGTCATTGCCACCCACAACGCCATGTACGAGAAGGTGCTCTCCAACATCCAGGAGGTGAAGGCGCGCAAGGGAAAGGTCATCGCCCTGGTCAGTCGCGACGACAGCACCATCAGTCAGATCGCGGACGAGGTGATAGAACTGCCGGACACCATCGAGTGTCTGGAACCGCTGTTGGCCACCATCCCCCTGCAACTGCTGGCCTACCACGTCGCAGTATGCAAAGGGCTCAATGTGGACCAGCCCAGAAACCTTGCCAAGTCGGTGACCGTTGAATGATTTCAACAGTGACCGATTTTTTTTGCCGCACGGCGAAAGACAGAGAAACAGAAACGTAACAAGTACACATATATATAATATAAAAGGAATACAACAAGCATAAAAAAAAGGGGACAACAAAGGTGGAAGAACTCAAACATGAATGTGGCGTAGCCATGATACGGCTGCTCAAGCCGCTGGAATACTACGAGAAGAAGTACGGCACGTGGGCCTACGGCTTCAACAAGCTCTATCTGATGATGGAGAAGCAGCACAACCGGGGACAGGAGGGGGCTGGCTTTGCCACCGTGAAGCTCCACACTGAGCCTGGCCACGAATACATGTTCCGCGAGAAGGCGGAGGGCAAGGATGCCATCACGGAAATCTTCTCGCGCGTAAAACCCGCCATGAAGGGCGAACTCTACATGGGCCACCTCCGCTATTCCACCACGGGAAAGAGCGGACTGACCTACGTCCACCCCTTCCTGCGCCGCAACAACTGGAAGGCGAAGAACCTCTGCCTCTGCGGCAACTTCAACATGACGAACATCGAACAGGTGTTTCAGAAAATCACGGCGCAGGGACAGTGCCCACGCATCTATTCCGACTCCTACATCATGCTGGAATGGATGGGCCACCGGCTGGATCGCGAGGTGGAGCGCAACTACGCCGAGGCGCGGAAGCAGGGACTGGAGGGCTGCGACATCACCCGATACATCGACGAGCACGTGGAGATGGCCAACGTACTGCAGACCACCATGCCCGACTTCGACGGTGGCTACGTGGTGTGCGGACTGACGGGCAGCGGCGAGATGTTTGCCATGAGAGACCCGTGGGGTATCCGTCCGGCCTTCTACTACCGCAACGATGAGATTGTGGCACTGGCCAGCGAGCGCCCCGTGTTGCAGACCACCTTCGACGTGTCCTCGGCACAGGTCAGCGAGCTGCAGCCCGGCCAGTCGCTGCTGGTCTCCGGCAGCGGACAGGTCTCCATCCAGCAGATCATCCCGCAGCGCGGCGACAGCGCCTGCTCCTTCGAGCGCATCTATTTCAGCCGGGGCAACGACGAGGACATCTACAAGGAACGCCGCCTGCTGGGCGAACAGCTGACGGACAGCATCCTCAAGGCCATCGACAACGACGTGGACCACACGGTGTTCTCCTTCATCCCGAACACGGCGGAGGTGGCCTACTACGGCATGCTGGGTGGCTTCAAACGCTACATCAACCAGCGCAAGATAGAACGCATCGCCGCACTGGGCCGACAGCCGACCCGAGAGGAGCTGGAGGAAATCCTCAACGACTATGTGCGCTCGGAGAAGGCGGCGTGGAAGGACATCAAGCTGCGCACCTTCATCACCGAGGGCAACTCGCGCAACGACCTCGCCTCCCACGTCTACGACGTCACCTACGGTGTGCTGGAACCCGGACGCGACAACCTTGTCATCATCGACGACTCCATCGTGCGCGGCACGACGCTGAAGGAGAGCATCATCAAGATTCTCGACCGCCTGCACCCCAAGAAAATCGTCATCGTAAGCAGCGCACCGCAGATCCGCTACCCGGACTACTACGGCATCGACATGGCGCGGATGGAGGAGTTCTGCGTGTTCCGCGCCTGCATCCAACTGCTGAAAGACCGGGGCATGGAGTCGCTCATCAGCGACACCTACCGCAAGTGTATGGAGGAGCTGCAGAAGCCTGACGGCGAGATGGTGTGCGCCGTCAAGGAAATCTACCGCCCGTTCACGGTGGACGACCTCAATGCCAAGCTGGTGGAGATGCTCTGTCCGAAGGATGTGAAGACGCCCGTGGAACTGGTGTTCCAGAGCATCGAGGGACTGCACCGCGCCTGTCCGAACCACCACGGCGACTGGTACTTTACGGGCAACTACCCGACACCCGGAGGCACGCGACTCTGTCTCAAGGCCTTCGTGAACTATATAGAAAATGTGTATAATCCGGAAACAAATCAACAATAAATGAAAGACATAACACTCGTTCTGGAAGACGGAACGCAATTCAAGGGAAAATCCTTCGGCTACGACGCTCCTGTGGCCGGCGAGGTGGTGTTCAACACGGCAATGACGGGCTACCCCGAGTCGCTGACAGACCCCTCGTATGCCGGACAGCTCATGACGCTGACCTATCCGCTGGTGGGCAACTACGGCGTGCCCCAGTTCTCCATCGAAAGCAGCGGACTGCCCACCTTCATGGAGAGCGACCGCATCTATGCTTCGGCCATCATCGTCAGTGACTACAGCGAGCAGTACTGCCACTGGAACGCCCACGAGAGCCTGGCAGAGTGGTTGAAGCGCGAGAAAGTGCCCGGCGTGACGGGCATCGACACCCGCGAGCTGACCAAGGTGCTGCGCGAGCACGGCGTGATGATGGGAAAAATCCTGTTCGACGACGAGCCGGACAACATTCCCGAAGCGAAGTACGAGGGCGTGAACTTCGTGGACATCGTTTCCTGCAAGGACGTCGTCCGCTACAATGAAGGGGCGGGACGGAAGGTGGTGCTCGTGGACTGCGGCGTGAAGGCCAACATCATCCGCTGCCTCGTTAACCGCGGCGTGGAGGTCATTCGCGTGCCGTGGAACTACGACTACACGGATATGGACTTCGACGGACTCTTCCTGGCCAACGGTCCCGGCGACCCGGACGTGTGCGGCGCAGCGGTGGACATCATCCGCAAACAGATGTCGGCCAGCCGCAAGCCTATCTGCGGCATCTGCATGGGCAACCAACTGCTGGCCAAGGCCGGCGGAGCAACCATCTACAAGCTGAAATACGGTCACCGCAGCCACAACCAGCCCGTGCGCGAGGTGGGCACCAGCCACTGCTACGTGACCAGTCAGAACCACGGCTACGCCGTTGACGCCTCGACGCTGGGCAAGGAGTGGCGCGAACTCTTCGTTAACATGAACGACGGGTCGAACGAGGGCATCCGCCACCAGACGAACCCGTGGTTCAGCAGCCAGTTCCACCCCGAAGCCTGCTCCGGACCGGTGGACACCGAGTTCATGTTCGACCGCTTTGTAGAGACCCTGTAAACCCCATCAGAACACCCCATCAGCAATCACAACAAGACAATGAAATACGACAATATAAAGAAAGTGCTGCTTCTGGGAAGCGGCGCACTGAAAATCGGAGAAGCCGGAGAGTTTGACTATTCCGGGTCGCAGGCGCTGAAAGCCCTGCGTGAAGAAGGCGTGAAGACCGTGCTCATCAACCCGAACATCGCCACGGTGCAGACCTCGGAGGGCGTGGCCGACGAGATTTATTTCCTGCCCGTGCAGCCTTATTTCGTGGAGCGCGTCATCGAGAAGGAACGCCCCGACGGCATCCTGCTCTCCTTCGGCGGACAGACGGCACTGAACTGTGGCGTGGAACTCTACCAGAGCGGCGTGCTTGACAAGTACGGTGTGCGCGTACTGGGCACACCCGTGCAGGCCATCATCGACACGGAAGACCGCGAACGCTTCGTGGAGAAACTCGATGAAATCGACGTGAAGACCATCAAAAGCGAGGCTTGCGAGAACATTGAACAGACGCGCAAGGCCGCCGCAGCACTGGGCTATCCGGTCATCATCCGTGCCGCCTACGCGCTGGGTGGACTGGGCTCGGGCTTTGCCGACAACGAGGAGGAACTCAACAAACTGGCCGAGAAAGCCTTCTCCTTCTCGCCGCAGGTGCTGGTGGAGAAGTCGCTGAAGGGCTGGAAGGAAATAGAATACGAGGTGGTGCGCGACCGCTACGACAACTGCATCACGGTCTGCAACATGGAGAACTTCGACCCGCTGGGCATCCACACGGGCGAGTCCATCGTGATTGCGCCCTCGCAGACGCTGACCAACTCGGAATACCATAAGCTCCGCGCACTGGCCATCAAGATTATCCGCCACATCGGCATCGTCGGAGAGTGCAACGTGCAGTACGCCTTCGACCCGCAGTCGGAAGACTACCGTGTCATTGAGGTCAACGCCCGTCTGAGCCGCTCGTCGGCACTGGCCTCCAAGGCCACGGGCTATCCGCTGGCTTTCGTCGCCGCCAAGCTCGGCATGGGTTACGGACTCTTCGAACTCAACAACTCCGTGACGAAGACCACCAGTGCCTTCTTTGAACCGGCACTCGACTACGTGGTCTGCAAAATTCCGCGCTGGGACCTCTCCAAGTTCCGAGGCGTGGACAAGGAACTCGGCTCGTCGATGAAGTCGGTGGGCGAGGTGATGGCCATCGGACGCACCTTTGAGGAAGCCCTCCAGAAGGGACTGCGCATGATAGGGCAGGGGATGCACGGCTTCGTGGAGAACAAGGAGTTGAAGATTGACGATGTTGACGCTGCGCTCCGCGAACCTACAGACAAGCGCATCTTCGTCATTTCCAAGGCGATGCACCTGCCGCAGTACGACATTGACCGCATCCACGAGTTGACGAAAATCGACAAGTGGTTCCTCTATAAGCTCAAGCACATCATCGACATTGACGAGGCGCTGAAGCAGTTGCGCGGCAAGGATGGAGATCCGTGCAGCCGTCTCGATGCGGCACTGCTGCGCGAGGCGAAGGTCTACGGATTTACCGACTTCCAGGTGGCGCGCGCCATCGGACTGGAGGAGACGGTCGCCAATATGCACGAGGCCGTGCTGGCCGTGCGCAGCCTGCGGAAGTCCATGGGCATCGTGCCTGTGGTCAAGCAGATCGACACGCTGGCCGCCGAATATCCGGCACAGACTAACTACCTCTACGTGACCTACAGTGGCGTGAAGAGCGACATTCAGTTTGAGCACGACGGGAAGAGCATCATCGTGCTCGGCTCTGGTGCCTATCGCATCGGTTCGAGCGTGGAGTTCGACTGGTGTGGCGTGCAGGCGCTGAACACCATCCGTCGGCAGGGCTGGCGCAGCGTCATGGTCAACTACAACCCGGAGACGGTGTCCACGGACTACGACATGTGCGACCGCCTCTATTTCGACGAGCTGACCTTTGAGCGCGTCATGGACATCATCGACATGGAGCAGCCCTACGGCGTCATCGTGTCCACGGGCGGACAGATTCCCAACAACCTGGCCATGCCTCTGGCCGAACAGCACGTGCCGATACTAGGCACGTCGGCCATCGACATCGATGGGGCGGAAGACCGCGCCAAGTTCTCGCAGATGCTGAACGAAATCGGCGTGAACCAGCCGGAATGGAGCGCGCTGACCTCGATGGACGACATCGACCGCTTTGTCGAGCGAGTGGGCTTCCCCGTCCTTGTTCGTCCCTCCTACGTGCTGAGTGGAGCGGCCATGAACGTCTGCTCCAATCGCGAGGAACTGGAACGCTTCCTGCAGCTGGCCGCCAACGTCAGCGAGGATCATCCTGTCGTGGTGTCGAAATTCATCGAGCATGCCAAGGAAATCGAGATGGACGCTGTGGCTAAGGACGGCGAGATTTTTGCCTACGCCATTTCGGAACACATCGAGTTTGCCGGCGTACACTCGGGCGACGCCACCATCCAGTTCCCGCCGCAGAAGCTCTACGTCGAGACCGTGCGCCGCATCAAGCGCATCAGTCGGCAGATTGCCAAGGCGCTGCACATCAACGGTCCATTCAACATCCAATTCATGGCACGCGACAACGACATCCTTGTCATCGAGTGTAACCTGCGCGCCTCACGCTCCTTCCCGTTCGTATCGAAGGTACTGAAAATCAATCTTATCGACCTCGCCACTAAAGTGATGCTGGGACTGCCTGTCGAGAAGCCGCACAAGAACCTCTTCGACCTGGACTACGTGGGCATCAAGGCCAGCCAGTTCTCGTTCAACCGCCTGCAGAAGGCCGACCCGGTGCTCGGCGTGGACATGGCTTCCACGGGCGAGGTGGGCTGTCTGGGCGACAATACGTCGTCGGCGTTGCTGAAGTCGATGCTGAGTGTTGGCCACCGCATCCCGAAAAAGACGGTGTTGCTCTCCACGGGAACGCCCAAGCAGAAGGCAGAGATGCTGGATGCGGCACGGATGCTCGTGGACCACGGCTATGAGCTGTACGCCACAGGGGGCACGTCGCGCTATTTGACGGAGAATGGCATCCAGAACACGATGGTCTACTGGCCCAGTGAGACGGACAAGCAGCCGCAGGCGCTCACGCTGCTCCACGAACACAAGGTGGACATGGTGGTCAACATCCCGAAAAACCTGACCGAGGGCGAGCTGAGCAACGGCTATCTCATACGCCGCGCCTCCATCGACCTCAACGTGCCGCTCATCACCAACAGTCGCCTGGCATCGGCCTTCATACAGGCCTTCTGCACGGTGAAACTGGACGACATCGGCATCAAGTCTTGGAGGGAATATTAACTTTTTCTTAAAAATGTTTGTATAATATAAAAAAACGTGTTATCTTTGCCAAATGGAAAATCAATAACCGTAATAATAAACAAACATCAAAGCTAACTTATGAGCCAAAAAAGAGTTTACACCTTTGGTAACGGAAAAGCTGAAGGAAACGCAAAAATGCGTGAACAACTGGGTGGTAAGGGCGCAAACCTTGCCGAAATGAATCTGATTGGGGTTCCCGTGCCTCCCGGTTTTACAATTACTACTGACTGCTGCAACGAGTACTATCAGGTTGGGCAAGAGAAAATCATGAAGCTGCTCAACGACGACGTAATGGCCGCCGTGAAGCACATCGAGGAGTTGATGAACTCCAAGTTCGGAGACAAGGAAAACCCGTTGCTGGTGTCGGTGCGCTCGGGTGCGCGCGCTTCCATGCCGGGCATGATGGACACCATTCTTAACCTGGGTCTCAACGACGAGGTGGCCGAGGGAATGGTGAAGAAGACCAACAATCCGCACTTCGTCTACGACTCCTATCGTCGCTTCGTACAGATGTATGGTGATGTGGTGCTTGAGATGAAACCGGTCAACAAGGAAGACATCGACCCCTTCGAGGAGATTATTGAAAAGGTGAAGGCCGAGCGGGGCATCGAGCTGGACAAGGATCTTTCAGTGGACGAACTGAAGAAACTCGTACAGCTGTTCAAGGCCGCCATCAAGGAGCGCACGGGAAAGGACTTCCCCAACGATCCTATCGAGCAGCTCTGGGGAGCCATCTGCGCCGTGTTCCGCTCTTGGATGAACGAGCGCGCCATTCTCTACCGCAAGATGGAAGGCATCCCCGACGAGTGGGGAACGGCTGTTTCCGTTATGGCCATGGTATTTGGCAATATGGGTGACACGTCGGCTACGGGCGTTTGCTTCAGCCGCGACGCTGCCACGGGTGAGAACGTGTTCAGTGGAGAGTACCTCGTCAACGCTCAGGGTGAAGACGTGGTGGCTGGCATCCGCACGCCCCAGCAGATCACCAAGCTCGGTTCGCAGCGCTGGGCTGAGCGTGCCGGCGTTTCAGAAGCCGAGCGCGTGGCTAAATATCCTTCCATGGAGGAGGCCATGCCGGAAATCTACAAGCAGCTGGACAGCCTTCAGGAGAAACTGGAGGAGCACTACCGCGACATGCAGGACATGGAGTTCACCGTACAGGAGGGCAAGCTCTGGTTCCTCCAGACGCGCAACGGAAAGCGCACGGGTGCTGCCATGGTGAAGATTGCCGTCGACCTGCTGCATGAAGGCAAGATTGACGAGAAAACGGCCATCCTGCGCTGCGAGCCGCAGAAGTTGGACGAGCTGCTTCACCCGGTGTTTGACAAGAAGGCACTGACCACCGCCAAGGTCATCGCGCAGGGACTGCCCGCTTCTCCGGGTGCTGCCTGCGGCCAGATTGTGTTCCACGCGGACGATGCCCAGGAGTGGCACGCTGACGGTCACAAGGTGGTGCTTGTGCGCATCGAGACTTCCCCGGAAGACCTGGCCGGAATGTCGGCAGCCGAGGGTATTCTGACCGCCCGTGGCGGAATGACCTCCCACGCCGCCGTTGTGGCGCGCGGCATGGGCAAGTGCTGCGTGTCGGGTGTTGGTTCGCTGAACGTGGACTATCACGCCAAGACTGTAGAGATTGACGGTACAGTATATAAGGAGGGCGACTACATCTCGCTCAACGGTACGACGGGACAAGTGTACGCCGGAAAGGTGACGACGAAGGCTGCCGAACTCAGCGGCGACTTCAAGGAACTGATGGACCTCTGCGACAAGTACACGAAGTTGCAAGTGCGTACCAATGCGGACACGCCCCACGATGCACAGGTGGCGCGCGAGTTCGGTGCCAAGGGTATCGGTCTCACCCGTACGGAGCACATGTTCTTCGAGGACAAGAAGATTGTGGCCATGCGTGAGATGATTCTCGCCGACAGCGTTGCCGGACGCGAGAAGGCGCTCGCCAAGTTGCTGCCTTACCAGAAGGCCGACTTCAAGGGCATTTTGGAGGCCATGGACGGACTGCCTGTCAACATCCGTCTACTCGACCCGCCCCTCCACGAGTTCGTTCCCCACGACACGGCCGGACAGCAGGTGATGGCCGACGAGATGGGTGTGGACCTTGCCACCATCAAGCGCCGCGTGGATTCGCTCGCCGAGAACAACCCGATGCTCGGTCACCGTGGTTGCCGTCTGGGCATCACCTTCCCCGAAATCACGGCCATGCAGACTCGCGCCATCCTCAGTGCTGCCTGCGAATTGAAGCAGGAGGGCAAGCATCCTATGCCGGAAATCATGGTTCCGCTGATTGGCACCATCAAGGAGCTGAAGCAGCAGAAGGATGTAATCCAGTATGCCGCCAAGGAAGTGTTTGCCGAGTACGGCATCGAGGTGGAATTTGAAATCGGCACCATGATTGAGATTCCGCGTGCAGCCCTCACCGCCGGCATCATTGCCAGCGAGGCGCAGTACTTCTCTTTCGGCACCAACGACCTGACGCAGATGACGTTCGGCTACAGCCGCGACGACATTGCCTCCTTCCTCCCCGTTTATTTGGACAAGAAGATTCTGAAGGTAGACCCATTCCAGGTGCTCGACCAAGAGGGTGTCGGCCGCCTCATCAAGTTTGCTGTGAAAGAAGGTCGCGAGACGCGTCCTGACCTCCGCTGCGGCATCTGTGGCGAGCACGGCGGCGAGCCCAGCTCGGTGAAGTTCTGCGCCAAGATAGGTATGAACTACGCCTCCTGCTCTCCGTTCCGCGTGCCCATAGCCCGTCTTGCTGCGGCGCAGGGGGCTGTCGAGGAGTAATCGGAATAAGCTGAAATCCAAAGAGTTGGGTGTAACTATCTGATTGGCAGACGGGTTACACCCACTTTTTTAAAGTCATATTCCGCATTATATGACGATAATGACGGCAAATGTTTAATCGCAGCAAGGAGAGTTACAGGGACGAGATTGCGGCTTTGAAGAAGCGCAACAAGGAGTTGGAGAAGGCATTGCATTTCTCCCGCCTTGAGACCCAGGCCCGTGACATGATGATTGACAAAGCCGAGGAGTACTTTGACATTCCGATAAGAAAAAAATCTGGGGCCAAGTAGCAACGGAACTGGTTTTCGAGCGCGGTCTTGCGATTGCGCTTGTAGTCCGGCTGTTTGCCATACAGATAAACAAGATAAGAAGGAACGATGAAAAAGGGCAGGAAAGACTTAGGGTTCCTGCTGATGGGCAGTCTCCATCAGTCAGGGGTGCCCCCGCCCTGGTATTATCCAATCAATTTCGTGAGTTGTTTGTCTGTCGCCTCGGGCAGTATGTTGCGCAGATGCGCGCAGATGTGCTGATAGGATGCTTCTGGAGTCCGCTCACACCTGCAAGCCTCCTTGCCGTACAAGTCTTCGGGCGTGCTCAGCAGCGACCATCCCCAACCATATTCGCGGTTGTGCTTGTCGCGAGGATAGACGAAGTCTTCGGTCACGATGTAGGTTCCCATCTCCAGACGCGTCAGGTATCCGTCGAACTTGCTTCGCATTCCCGTGCCATGGAAGCCGCAAGCCGCACGTAACTCACGGGTGATGAGGCTGCCGGAGGTCTGTAGCGTCTCCAGAATAGCTCCCTCTATGGAGTCGCTCTCCGGGCGCGTCCATTTGCTGCGGCGGTAGTTGCAGAAGTCCGGCCACCAGTCTTGGCTGATGAAGCCCGCCTTCTTGTTGAAGAACTTGCCATACATACAGGGCATTTCGGTGACGATGCTGCCTTTCCACTTCCACAAGGGCCAGTCCCAACCGCCCTCGGGAAACGTCACATAGCCGCAGTCCTCGTCCACAATCGCTTCAGCGGAAAAGCCTTCGATGCCACTGTCGAGTAGGGGCAGGAAGCCAACCTCCTGGATAAGCTCCATCAGTCCCGATGCAGAATATATCTTGGGGAATTTCATGATGTTGCAAATGCCGGAAATTGTTTACATGATGCTCGCTTTTATTTCAAAAGGTTTCTTCTCATAGTTGATTTTCACTTTCAGCGTTGGTGTATTTGTCTCAAAATCGAACAGGAGTTGGAGACCACTCATCCAGTCTACGAAATGGATGTTGGCTTGCAGAATTTTGTCCGTGTTCCAGCCATAGCTGCTGCTTGCCGTAAACGGTTGAACAAAGCCGCTGAATGCTCCGAGCGTTGTGCCTCGGGCATTGGGAGGAAAGGTCGTGGGAACTGGTGAATTGATCCAGGCCTTATGTCCACAAGCGATTTCCACGATGCCGTTGCTTTCCGTTTCAATGGAAAGGGTCAGCGTCTTTCCTTTTTTGTCAAGGGTCATGCTTTTCCAACCCAGTTTATTGTTTTCCAACACGATTTTCTTGCCCGTACCGATGAACGAGGCCTGTCTGCGCGATGTGGCCTTGCCCTTTGCCAACGGCAAGGAGCAGGAACGCTGTATTTTGGCGAGCAGTCGTCTGTTCTTGTTCTCGTCAAGAGGTGTGTCGGAAAGAGTAGGGATCAGTTGCTTGAACAGCCAATGTTGCTCCTTGCCGCTTGCATCGCCAAAGATGCTTTGGGTGATGACCGCCACCATGTCCTCGTCAGGCATTACGATGATGTATTGGCCGTATGCCCCGTCTGCCCTGAATGTGTTCGGATGGTCGCATCTCCACATCTGGTAGCCGTACCCCCTGCTCTCCACGTGTGTCTTCATCATTTCCTCCACCCAAGAGGAGGGTATGAGCTGGCGACCGTTCCACTTTCCCTTGTTGAGGAGCAGCTGGCCGAACTTAGCCATACTCTCGGCTTGCAGGTAGAGTCCCCAACCGCCGCAACTGATGCCTTCCGGACTCCATTCCCAGTTGACCTCAGTGATGTGGAGGGGCGCAAAAAGTCTGGGTCTTAGGTAATCAAGCAGTGTGCTGCCAGTCACTTTCGTGATAATGGCCGACAGCAGGTAAGTGTCCATGGAGTCGTAGGCAAAACGGATTCCCGGTTTGGCAAACATCCTGTTGGCCAAACATCCTTTTATCCATTTGGTTTGGTTGCATCTGATGTCATCCGTTGGCTTGAAGCCTGTCTGCATGGTCAGCAAGTCGTGTACGGTGATGGCTGCAAGACCATCGCTGATGCTGTCCGGCAACAGTTCCGGGAAGAAAACAGCAAGCCTGTCCGTCACCCTCAGCCTGTTCTCTGCAGCAGCAATGCCAATGGCAGCGGCGGTAAAAGTCTTGGAGCAGGAGAACAAGGTGTGTCCGTATTCCGCCTTAAACGGTTGTGGGTGAATCTCTCCAACCACCTTCCCGTGCCGCATAAGCAGTGCGCTGTGAATCTCCGTCGTCTTCAGGGACGTAATGGAGTCGAAGTACTGGACGATGGCTTTCGACGGAATGCCTTGCGATTCAGGTGTGGCTCGCTCCAAGTCATTGATTTGGGAAAAGCCGGGCACGATGGATACGAATGCCACCCCCATACAGGTAAGCAATACCTTTTTCATTTGCAACGCTTTTTCGTTAATGGTTGACTACCCTGTCAGGCGGCTTTACTGGTGCTGGTCGCGGAGCAGGTCGTTGACGGTTTTCACGGGGTTGAACGTGCCTAAGGGCACTTCCACGAACACGGTGCTCCAGTCGCTCATGGCACCGTTCCAAAGGCCGGGCAGTTCCAGTGCCTGCAGCGGTTTGCCGTCCTTCGACTTCTGGGAGATGAAGCCCGTGGCGGGGTCTACGAAGTCGGGCAGGTGGAAGGGCTTGCCCTGGTAGTCCTTCACGGCGCAGACGAGGTCTACGGGGTTGAAGTGCGTGCCCTTGGTGAACATGTCCATGTAGGCCGTGTTCGACTTGTCAATCTGCGAGCTTTCCAAGATTTGCAGCGAGACGGTGTCGTCGGCGTTGTAGGTGAGGAACGGTCCTCCACCCGGTTCGCCCACGTTCTTCACCACGCCGCAGACGCGCATCGGGCGGTTGAGCTTCTTTCGGAGATACACGACGAGGTCAGCGTCCTCCAGTTCCTTGATGTCCTTCTTCCGGCAGCACAGATCCTGCTGCACGAAGCGGATAATTTCCTCAATCTGTGCGTGGCTGTAGCAGCCCGTGTCGAGCAGGCGCAGATAGTCGAAGGCGCGCTGCTGGAGTGCGACGAGCACGCCGGCGATAACCTGTTTCCACTCCACGGTCTCCTCCTTCAAGCGGTCCGGCACCACGTTGTCGATGTTCTTGATGAAGATGACGTCCGCGTCAATCTCGTTCAGGTTTTCTATCAGTGCGCCGTGGCCGCCCGGGCGGAACAGCAGCGATCCGTCGGCGTTGCGGAACGGCGTGCCGTCGGGGTTGGCGGCAACGGTGTCCGTGGAGGGTTTCTGCTCCGAGAAACTGATGTCGTAGCGGATGCCGTATTTCTTGGCGAAGGAGTCCGCCTTTGCGGCCACGCGCTGCTTGAAGAAGTCCATGTGCTCGTGGCTGACCGTGAAGTGGACGTGTGCCTCACCGTTTGTGGCGGCGTAGAGCGCACCCTCCACGAGGTGTTCCTCCATCGGTGTACGTGCCCCTTCCGGGTAGTTGTGGAAGAGCAGCATGCCCTTGGGCAGCTTGCCGTAGTTCAGTCCCTCGGCTTTCAGCATGTTCTCCGCCACGGCCTTGTACTGTCCGTCGGCGATGAGCTGACTGATGTCCTTGCCCGTGTTCTTCCGGCAGGCAGCGTTCAGTTCGTCGTGGAAGGCAAACTTCCCGATGCTGTCGAAGAATTTCTTTTCAAAGTCCGTGGTGGGCACGTCGTAGTTCGCGTCGACGAAGGCAAAGATGTCCTTGAACATTCGGCTGGCTGCGCCCGAAGCCGGCACGAACTTGACCACGCGGTGGCCGGCCTTCTTGTAGTCCTCCCACGCGCCCACGTAGCGTTTCCTTTCGGCAGCGTCGGGAACCATGATGCCGTGTCCGATGCTGGCGGCCGCTTCGAGCTTCAGGAAGGGGAAGCCCGTTTCAAACTGCTGGAGCTGCTGCTCCACTTGCTGCTCACTCATTCCCTTCTGGGAAATCTGTTTCAGGTCTTCATGTGAAAATTTCATCATTGTATTCCGAATGTTGATGGTTTGTAGTTTTGTTGCTTGTTGTCGTTTTATTCGTTCATGAGGAACGCTTTGAAGTCGGCAAACGCCCGGCTCATCGGTACGCTCTGCTTCCTGCCCTTCATAAAGGCGGCGAGGCGTTCGGGAATGGCGATGTCCGTGTGGAGGATGCTGTCCACCTTCTCCTTGAACTTGGCCGGGTGAGCCGTTTCGAGGAACACGCCCGTTTCCCCTTCGCGCAGTCCCTCCTTCAGTGCCCGGTAGCCGCACGCACCGTGCGGGTCGAGCACATAGCCGTTGTCCGCATAGCACTGCACCATCGTCTCCCGAATCTGCTGGTCAGAATACGTGGCGCCGCTGATGTCGTGGCAGATGTCCGCGTGACTTCCCTTGTAGAGGTCGTAGATGCGCGCGAAGTTCGAGGGGTCTCCCACGTCCATGGCGTTGGCGAGCGTCTGCACGCTGGCTTTCGGCTCGTAGAGTCCCGTCTGCAAGTATTTGTAGAAGATGTCGTTGGCATTGTTGGCAGCGATGAAGCGGCTGACGGGCAGTCCCATCCTGTGGCCGAAGAGCGCCGAGCAGATGTTGCCGAAATTGCCGCTGGGCACGCAGACCACGAGCCTGTCGGCCAGTCCGCGTTCCTTCATGCGCGCGTAGGCGTTGAAATAGTAGAACGACTGCGGCAGGAAGCGCGCCACGTTGATGGAGTTGGCCGAGGTGAGGCGCATGTGTGCGTTGAGTTCCGCGTCCATGAAGGCCGACTTCACCAGCGCCTGGCAATCGTCGAACACGCCGTCCACTTCGATGGCCGTGATGTTCTGTCCCAGCGTCGTGAACTGCGCCTCCTGGATGTGGCTGACCTTCCCTTTGGGGTAGAGCACGTAGACGTGAATGCCCTCCACGCCGAGGAAGCCGTTGGCCACGGCACTCCCCGTGTCGCCGCTGGTGGCCACGAGCACGTTGACCCTGTCACTGTTCTCCTTTCGGATGAAATGCTGCAACAGTCGCGCCATGAAGCGTGCGCCCACGTCCTTGAAGGCCAGTGTAGGCCCGTGGAAGAGTTCGAGGGCATAGATGTTCTTTTCCACCTCCACCACGGGGCAGTCGAAGGCCAGCGTGTCGCAGACGATTTCCCGCAGCTCTTCCGCCGGCACGTCCTCGCCGAAGAAAGCCTCCGCCACAGTGCAGGCAATGTCGTGGAACGATTGCGTGTCGATGTGGTCGAAGAACGCCTGCGGCAGGGGCTTGATGCGCTCCGGCATATAGAGTCCGCGGTCTTCCGCCAGTCCCTTGACCACGGCCTTCCGAAGGTCGGCCAGCGGTGCTTTCCCGTTAGTACTGTAGTATTTCATTGTATGTTCATCAGTTGGTTCATAAATTCGTTGAGTCTCAGCATACCGTAGCTTCCGCCGACGCAGCTCACCTCGTCGTAGTGCTCCACCGCATCGGGCGTGATGCCCTTGTGCCAGACGAGAAATGGCACTGGCTCGTCCACGTGGATGCGCATCTCCACCGGGGTGGGGTGGTCGGGCAGCACGGCGATGCAGACCGGTTCGTCCATCAGGCACACCGCCTCGTAGACGGGTTTGATGAGCCTTTTGTCCAGATAGTCAATGGCGCGCAGCTTCAGTTCGAGGTTGCCGTCGTGCCCTGCCTCGTCCGTCGCTTCCACGTGGACGAAGACAAAGTCGTCGTGACTCAGTGCCTCGATGGCGGCCTGCGCCTTCCCCTCATAGTTGGTGTCGGCAAGTCCCGTTGCCCCCGGCACGTTGACGATTTTCAGTCCAGCGTAGTGTCCGATGCCCTTGATGAGATCTACGGCCGAAATCACCGTGCCGCTCTTCACCTGCGGGTAGAGCTGCATCAGCGTCTGCATGGCTGGGCGGTAGCCGCCGCCCCACGGCCAAATGCTGTTCGCCTGTCGCTGTCCCCGTGCCGCCCTGTCGCGGTTGAAGGGGTGTGCTTCCAGCAGCGGTTGCGACTGTACGATGAGTCGGTTGAGGAGGTCGGCCGTCTCCTGCGCCGTCATCCTTCCCGGTTCTTCCGGCGCGTGTTCCTCCGCCTTGACCAGCAACGGTCTCCAAGGCTCGTCAGGATGGTCGTGTGGTGGTGCACAGACGATGTGCTTCGAACCGCCGCGCACAACGAGCAAGTGGCGGTATTGTGTGCCTGTGACAAAGTGGATGCGGTCGTTGCCGAGTGCCTTGTCCAGTGCGCGTATCAGTATGTCGGCATCCGCCGTTTCGAGGTCTCCGCCGTTGTGCGTGACGATCTTCCCGTCCGCCAGCGTGATGATGTTGCAGCGCAGAGCGAGGTCGTCCGGGTGCAGCTCATAGCCGATGGAGGCCGCTTCGAGCGGTCCGCGTCCCTCGTAGACAGCGTTGAGGTCGTAGCCGAGAATGGCCGTGTTGGCCACCTCGCTGCCTGGTGCGAAGCCCTGCGGAATCGTCTGCAACCGTCCCGTCCGTCCGGCCTTTGCCAGTCGGTCCATATATTCCGAGCGTGCATATTCCAGCAGCGTCTTTCCCCCCAGCCGTTCCACCGGGTGGTCTGCCATTCCGTCTCCGAGTATGATGATGTGTTTCATGCGTTCAGATGTTTGCGATGGACATGATGTTGGCAAACACGCCTGCTGCCGTCACCCCAGCTCCTGCACCGTAGCCCTGAATGAGCATGGGGTATTCCCGGTAGCGTTCCGTGGTCAGCAGCACGATGTTGTTCGAGCCCTCCAGTCCGTAGAACGGGTGGTGTTCGCCGACGGCTTCGAGCGACACCTTCGTCTTTCCGCGGTCCATGCTGGCCACGAAGCGCCAGCGCTTGTGTTCCGCCTCCAGTGCCTTGCGCCGACACTCAAAGTCCGCGTCCAGCGAGGGCAGCTGCTTCCAAAAGTCGTCGATGCTTCCCTGGAAGAATCCGTCGGGCATGAAGAGCTGTTTCTCCACGTCGTCCTGTTCCACGCGGTAGCCCGCCTCGCGCGTGAGGATGACAAGTTTCCGAATGACATCCTTGCCGCAGAGGTCGATGCGCGGGTCGGGTTCCGAGTAGCCCTCCTCCTTGGCGCGTCTGACAGCCTCGGAGAACGGCACGTCGGCTGCAATCGTGTTGAAGATATAGTTGAGTGTGCCAGAGAGCACCGCCTCGATGCGCAGAATTTTGTCGCCCGAGTTCCGAAGGTCGTTGATGGTGCCGATGATGGGCAGTCCTGCGCCCACGTTGGTCTCGAACAGGAACTTCACGCCGCGCTGCAGCGCCGTGGCTTTGAGCTTCGTGTATTTCCCGTATTCCGACGACGCCGCAATCTTGTTGGCCGTCACCACCGAGATGTTGTGCTCGAGGAATGTCTGGTAGAGTTCCGCCACCTCAGCACTGGCGGTGCAGTCCACGAACACCGAGTTGAAGATGTTCATGCCCACCACCTCGCGGCACATCTTCTCCACGTTGCTGGGTTCCGAGGCGCGGAGCTGTTCGCGGTAGTTGTCCAGGTCGATGCCTTCGCGCGAGAAGATGGCGTTGCGCGAGCTGGCAATGCCCACCACGTTGAGCTTCAGCCGACGGGTTTCGGCCAGCTGTCGGTACTGTGTGGCAATCTGCTGGAGCAGGTTGCCGCCCACCGTTCCCACGCCGCACACGAAGAGGTTGAGCACCTTATATTCCGAGAGGAAGAACGAGTCGTGGAGCACGTTGAGCGACTTGCGCAGGAACTTGGAGTCCACGACGAAGGAGATGTTCGTCTCCGACGCGCCCTGTGCGCAGGCGATGACTGAGATGCCGCTTCTGCCCAGTGTGCCGAAGAGTTTTCCGGCGATGCCCGGTGTGTGCTTCATGTTCTCGCCCACGATGGCGATGGTGGCCAGTCCGCTCTCCGCGTGCATGGGGAACATCGCTCCCGTCTTGATTTCCTTTTCAAATTCGTTGTTGAGTGTCTCCACGGCCTTGTCTGCGTCTTCGTCGCGCACACCGATGGAGGTGGAGTTCTCCGAGGAAGCCTGCGACACCATGAACACCGAGATGCCGTTGTCGGCCAGTGCGGTGAAGATGCGGCGGTTGACCCCGATGACACCGACCATGGAGAGTCCCGTCACGGTGATCAGCGTCGTGCCGTTGATGCTCGAAATGCCCTTGATGGGCTTGCGGTCGTTGTCTATCTTGTCCTTGATGATGGTGCCGGGGTCGCTGGGGTTGAAGGTGTTCTTCACCTTGATGGGGATGTTCTTGACGCAGACGGGGTAGATGGTGGGCGGATAGACCACCTTTGCGCCAAAGTTGCACAGCTCCATGGCCTCGACATAGGACAGTTCGCTGATGGTGTAGGCCGACTGGATGACGCGCGGGTCGGCGGTCATGAAGCCGTTGACGTCCGTCCATATCTCCAGCACCTCAGCGTCGAGTGCTGCGGCGATGATGGCTGCCGTATAGTCGCTGCCTCCACGTCCGAGGTTCGTCGTCTCGTTCGTGTCGCGGTCGCGGCTGATAAATCCCGGCACTACGGGCACGGTCCGAGTGAGGTCCACGCCGGCAAAGGTCTCCCTTACCAGTTGGTTGGTGAGCTTCGTGTCGAGGATGTGCTTGCCCTGCTTGTTGACCGTCTTGATGAAGTCGCGCGCGTTCATGCGCTTGCCGCCGCGCACGAGTGTGCCCACGATGTGGGAGCTGAGGCGTTCGCCGTAGCTGACGATGGTGGCGAGGGTTTTCGCGCTGAGGTCGTGGATGAGGAACACACCGTAGTAGATGGATCGCAGTTGCTCGAACAGGTCGCCCAGCGTGGCGAGCAGTTGCTCCTTCGCTGCGGGGTCGGGGATGATGCGTTCCACCATGTCGCGGTGTCGCTGCACGGCGGCTTCCAGTTCGTCGCGGTAGTGTTCATCGCCGCTGAGGGCTTGCCGCGAGATGGCTATGAGTTTATCCGTGATGCCTCCCAGGGCACTGACCACGACGATGACGGGTTGAGTTTCCGACTCAACGATGCTTTTCAAGCTAAGGATGCTCTCTATGGAACCGACGGACGTGCCGCCAAACTTTAATACTTTCATACAGTATGCAAAAGTACGAAAAAGTTCACAAACGCAAGCAAAAAACGCGGAAAATCGTACGATTTCTTTCCGTTTGCACAATATTTGCCGTTTTCTTGCCGTTTGTGGGGGCGATGAAGAGCGAGAATATTTTCCGTGCTGCAGGGTCGTTGCGCCGTGTTTTCATGGTCACCGGACTGTTTGGCGGTGTCCAGGCGGTCAGCGTGGTGGCCTCGGTGGTTCGCAACAAGTGTGCAGCCCTGTTTCTCGGTCCCGACGGTGTCGGTCTGTTGTCGCTGCTGGGCACACTGGTCACCATGCTCGTGCAGGCGTCGGCCTTAGGTGTTCCGCTGAGCGGTGTGCGCCATCTGTCGCAGGCCTTTGCGCGTGGCGAGCCGTGGCGTTCGCGTGCGGTGCTGTCCGTGCGGCTGCTGTCGCTGGCTGGCGGCGTGGTGGGCTTGCTGCTGTGTGGCCTGCTGGGTCATTGGCTACTGTCGCCTGCCGTGTTGCTGGCCGTGGTGAGCGGTGGCGAGTTGGCCGTGCTGAAGGCGGCGCACCGCTTGCGTGCCCTGGCCGTGTCGCAGACGGTGGGCGTGGTGGGCAGTCTGCTGCTGACGGTGCCGCTCTACGCCTGCTATGGGGTGTCCGCCGTGGTGGCCGTGCTGGTGCTGACGGCCTTGGTGGCCCTGCTGCCTGTGGTGTGGTGTTCGTGGCGGGTGTGTCCGCTGCGCCTTCCCCAGTGCGGTGCGTTGCCATGGACGGAGATGCGCGGCGTGCTGCGCTTGGGTGTCTGCTTCACGCTGGCTGGCGTGGTGGGTGCAGCCTCGGAGTGGGGTGTGCGCCAGTGGCTGCGCGGCGAGGCTGGGGCGGAGACCGTCGGCCTGTTCAGTGCGGCGCAGATGATGACGGTGGGCTATATGGCGTTGATCTTCTCGGCCTTGGAGCAGGACTACCTGCCGCGCCTCTCTGCCACGACTGACGGACGTGCCACGGCTGTCATGGTGCGCCGCCAGTTGTCGGTGCTTGTGGCGTTGACCGTGCCGCTGGTCTTGGCCGTGGTGGTGTTGCTGCCTTGGCTAGTGCCGCTGCTGCTCTCGTCAGCGTTTCTCCCTGCCGTTCCGTTGGCGCGCTGGTGGGCGGCGGCCATGGTGCTGAAGGCGGCCACGCTCCCTGTGGCCTATCTGACGCTGGCGCGCGGCCGTTCCCTGCATTTCCTGTTGCTGGAGTCAGCCTATTGGCTGGTGTTCCTGTTGGCAGCGGTGGGCGGCTGGCGCGTGTCGGGTCTGTCGGGCATGGGTGCGGGCATCTTTGCCGCCCATGTATTCGACCTGCTGATCATCCATCTCTACGCGCGGCGCGGGCTGGGGCTTCGGCTGTGGTGAAGCGGCCAGAAGGGCGGAGGAAGCAGAAGAAGCGGTCAGAAGCGGAGGTCAAGCTGGATGTCCATGAAGTTGTAGTTGTGATGGGTGGCCGTCAGGGTGCGGTCGTTGACGCGTGCATACTCCGCGTTAATCTGTAGTTTCTTGCTGAACAGGTAGTTGAACCCTACCTCATACATCGTTTTCGAGCTGCTCCATGTCTTGTCCTGTCGGTAGAGATTGTAGCGCGCCTTGGCGTAGAACTTCTGCCGGACGAGGGGTGCGACGGCGAGGGCATAGAGACCGTCGGCCTTGTCGCCCAGTGTCTTGCCCGGTGCTGCTGCCCCTTGGCTGTGGATGTATTCCGATCGCAGTGTCCAGTCGTCAGCCTTGTATTCTGCCGAGATCGCGTAGCGGTTTTTTTCGTCCACTCCAGCGCGGCTGCCTGTCCATCCGAACGCCCCGATGCGCAGTCCTTCGAGGGGCATGACCCACAGTCCGCCGATGATGTCCTTGCGGTTGTCGGCATCCTTGGTGTTGATGCCCTCACCGTTGTAGACGCCGATTTGGTAGTGGAGGAGGCTGCGTCCGGCCTTGTTCTCCAGCAGGTCGCCCTGCAGTTGGATGCCGATGTCGCGTCCGCCCGACGACTTCTCGCCAGTGCGGTCGCCGTAGCCCACGAGGGCGTTGACGGCGAGGGCGTAGGAGTAGAAGCCCTGGTTGATGGGGTTCTCGGGATTTTCGAAGGTGAAGGCGCGCTTGAACTGTCCAGCCTTCAGGCGCAGTGCGCGGTATTTCTGCCATTCGGCGTAGAGGTCGACGAGGTAGGCCGAGGAGCCGCTGCCCTGCAGTTGCATGCGCCAAGCCACGTCGCCCGTCTTGCCGTCGAGCATGAGACGCAGCAGGCGGAGGTTGAAGGTGTTGGCGCGCTGTTCGCCGTCCTGCGCCTGGTATTGCAGCATGGCGTAGCCGCTGAACTTGATGTCCTTTACCCATTGCGGCAACTCCACGCTGACGGTCTTTTTTCCTTCCTGTGCTGGGGCTTGCGCTTGGAGAGCGAGGGGCAGGAGGGTGGCGGCCAGCGCGAGGAGGAGGCGTGTTCTGCTTGTGTGCTGCGTGTTCATGGGCGTCGGGTGAGCAAAACCACGTTCTCCACGTGGGGCGTGTGGGGGAACATGTCGACGGGCTGCACCTCGCGGACGCGGTAGGCTGCATCGAGCAGTTGCAGGTCGCGCGCCTGTGTGGCAGGGTTGCAGCTAACGTAGACGATGCGCGCCGGGGCAGCGTTGAGGATGGTGTTCACCACGTCGGGGTGCATGCCTGCGCGCGGTGGGTCGGTCACGATGACGTCGGGCTGTCCGTGCTGCGCGATGAAGTCGGCCGTCAGCAGGTCTTTCATGTCTCCAGCGTAGAACAGCGTGTTGCCGATGCCGTTGATGCTGGCGTTGACCTTTGCGTCCTCGATGGCTTCCGGCACGTATTCGATGCCGACGACCTGCCGAGCCTTGCTGGCGATGAAGTTGGCGATGGTGCCCGTGCCCGTGTAGAGGTCGTAGACCAGCGGCTGGTCGCCCGGTGTCTGTCCGTCCACGGCCATGAAGGCCAGCTCCCTCACCACGGAGTAGAGGTGGTAGGCCTGTTCCGTGTTGGTTTGGTAGAACGACTTGGGTCCCACCTTGAAGTGCAGGTTCTCCATGGTCTCAAAGATGTGGTCGTTGCCCTTGAAAAGCAGGATGTCCTGGTCGCCGATGGTGTCGTTGCACTTCTGGTTGTTGACGTAGAGCAGGGCGGTGATCTGCGGGAAGCGGTCGGCCACGTGTTGCAGGAGCTGCTGGGCGCGCTGCTCGTCGCCCTCCTCGTCGTAGTGGAACTGCAGGATGACCATCCACTCACCCGTGTTCGAGTTGCGGATTATCACGTCGCGCAGCAGTCCGTGTTGTGCCCGCAGGTCGAAGAAGGTCAGCCCGTGCTCCAGGGCGTAGACATAGATGTCGTTGCGGATGTCGTTGTGCAGCGTGTCCATCAGCCAACACTTCTCGATGGGCAGTATCTTGTCGAAGGCTCCCGTGATGTGGAATCCCACGGCGTTGCGCTGGAACTCCTGTCCGCTGCTGATTTCCTCCGTGGTCAGATAGCGCCGGTTGCAGCATCCGAAGTCGAGCTTGTTGCGGTACTCCTGGGTCTTCACCGAACCGAGGATGGGTCGGAACTCGGGCAGTTCCACCTTGCCGATGCGCGTCAGCTGGTCCTTCACCTGCTGCTGCTTCATCTTCAGCTGCTCGGGGTAGGGCAGGTGTTGCCATTTGCAGCCGCCGCAGGTGCCGAAGTGCTGGCAGAAGGGCTGTATGCGCAGGGGGCTGGGCTGTCGCAGGCGCAGGATGTCGGCCTCCATGAAGTGGTGTTTCTTGCGGCGCACTTGCAGGTCGGCCACGTCGCCGGGTGCAGCCCACGGCACGAATACGACCATGTCGTCTACTCTCGCCACGCACTTGCCCTCGGCGGCAAAGTCCGTGATGGTGATGTTTTCCAGTATGGGCAGGGGTTTCTTCTTTCTTGTCATGTGTGTCGTTGTCTTTCAGTCTGTTCCGGCCGTCCGCCCGACGGCCCTTCTCGAATCGCTTACAAAGGTACGAAAAAAAATCGAAACGGCCAAACTTTATCGCTGATTTGGTAGGGGTGGGCGGTTTCCTCTGCTGGAAGTCGCGACCAAATAAGCAGGAAGGCAAATTTATTTGAGCGAAACTGTCATCTGTCATCTGTCATTAAGAAAATGAAAATACGAAAATGCAATATACAT
>CAVBXH010000005.1:0-53032 GCA_963599475.1 Acutalibacteraceae bacterium
AATACCTTGCCCATTAAGCAGTTATAAACACCCCTATTAAAAGTTCGGGGATTTTCCCTCGTTTTGTCTCTTGGCTTCATTTCCATCGGAATTCGGCACTTTCTGTCCGTATGCACGGACTGGTTTGTGAGGGGTTTTTTATTCCCCCCGAGTGTCTCTCTTGATAAGAGAAGGACATTCTCGGCTGCAAAGGTATATAAATTATTAAAAACTAACAAAAAAAAACAACTTTTTTTCTCGAAAAGGAGTGAGTTTCTCAGATTTCTCAGACTTTGACGGTGGATTTGTCCAGCGCTTCATACTTACTGTGGCGACTCTTGTATTCCGGCACGATCTCCTTCATCTTGGCCACGACAGCCATGTCATCGTGGGTGAGAGTGAGGCGTAACAGTTCCTCCTCCTGGCGGCGGGCGGTGGCATAGTCATACTCGCGCACCTTGGCGCGCAGTATCTTGGGATGCCGCGTGGGAATGGTACACTCAGCATCATTGAGCACCTCCTCGTAGAGCTTCTCGCCGTCGCGCAGTCCCGTGAACTGCACCTCCACGTTCTTAGCTCCCGACAACTGTATCATGCGCCGGGCCAGGTCTACAATCTTCACCGGCTTGCCCATGTCGAACACGAAGATTTCGCCGCCCCTACCCATCGCGCCAGCCTCCAACACCAGTCGACAGGCCTCGGGGATGAGCATAAAATAACGGATGATGTCAGGATGGGTGACCGTGACGGGGCCACCACGCCGGATCTGTTCGCGGAAGAGCGGTATGACGGAGCCGTTGCTGCCGAGCACGTTGCCAAAACGTGTGGTTACAAACTGCGTCCTGCCCTCCACCTGTCCGTCTGCTATGGCGCGGTTCAGACTCTGGCAGTATATCTCGCAGATGCGCTTCGAACAACCCATCACGTTGGTGGGGTTCACGGCCTTATCCGTGGAGATCATGACAAACTTCTCCGTGCCGTACCGTACGGCCAGGTCAGCGATGACGCGTGTGCCGCGCACATTATTGCGCACGGCCTGTATCGGACTGTCCTCCATCATCGGAACGTGCTTGTAGGCTGCGGCGTGGAACACGAACTCGGGGCGGCGTGTCGCGAATACCGACTCCATATAGTCGCGGTCGGTGATGGATTCCACCAGCGTCCGCGCCTCCACCTCCGGATAGCTTCGCGCCATCATCAGGCGCAGGTCGTGCATGGGTGTCTCCGCCTGATCAACGAGCACCAATTCCGCCGGTTCAAACTGCGCCACCTGGCGCACCATCTCGGCACCGATACTGCCAGCCGCCCCCGTGATAAGGATGCGGCGTCCGCGCAGTATGCCACCCACGGCCTCCATGTCTATTTCAATCTTGTCGCGCGACAGCAGGTCTTCGATCTCCACCTTGTGCAGCAGGTTGAAGGAAAGCGGACTCTTGCCGTCCCACTCCGCTGCTGCTGGCATCATCATAATCTTGATTCCGGCACGGATCAAGGCATCCACCAACGGAAGGTTTCCGCAGAAACTCTCCGACTTCATCGGCGACACCAGCAGCGCCTTCACGCCGCACGCCTTCAGACGGTTGACGATGTCCTCGCCGTTGACGTACACCCTGCACCCCAACAAGAAAGCCCCCTCGCGCTCCCGGCGGTCACTGATGAAGGCACGGAGCACATACCGTTTCTCTTTCACGCTGCGGATGCTGTTGGCGATGGCGATGCCGCCAGCCTGTGTGCCATAGATCGCCACGGGGACAGCCCCGTCCGTACGGAACGACTCAAAGGCGGACTTGGCCAGCAGCCGCATAATCCATATCAGGAACGTGCCCACCACGAAGATGACCGCCACACACTGCACGCTGGGCAGCAGCACGTAGGAAGGCGTTATCAAGGCTCCCACCAGTGCCGTACACACGCTCCCCAGCAGCATAGCCAGTACGATGCGGTAGAGATCCACATACGACGAAAAGCGCATGATGCCCCGATACGTATGAAAGAGGTGGAAGAACAGGCAGTAGAAGGGCAGTGTGCATACCAGTCCCAGTACGGCGTGCCACCCATACTGCACTGGCTGCAGCCCACCCTTGTCCATATAGATACCCACCACGCCGGCGAACAAGACCGCCAGACAGTCCAAAGCCAACACACACCAGTAGGGCAACGCGCTCTTGGTAAAATACCAGTCGGCGAATGTATTGTACAGATTCTTGATACTTTTCATTGTCATTTTCCTTCGGTTTTAGGTCGCTCCACAAGGAGGCTGTAAATCACTGTTTTTTCGCAAAAGGTTGCTTTTATCAATCCTGCAAAACAGAACATCTTCCTATCTGTCAAGCAGTTGTAAGTTCCTCATCGAAAAGTTCGGAGTTTCCTCCGAGTCAACCCCTCTTCGTCATAGAAGTCAGGATTGTGATGCAAAGGTAAGAAATCATTTGGAAACGACCAAAGAATATCCACATTTTTTTAAGAACGGTCAATTAAGGCAACCGATGATTTCGCTGACCGAGTGACACCCATGGGCATCGAGCCAGCGGTCTATGCCGTCGCGCACCTTCATAGTGACGGTCGGGTCGATGAAATTGGCCGTACCGATTTCTATGGCCGTGGCTCCCGCCATCAGAAATTCGATGGCATCCCCGGCGTTCATGATACCGCCCAGTCCCACTACGGGAATCTTTACCGCACGAGCCACCTGCCACACCATACGCAGGGCAACAGGTTTTACGGCAGGACCGCTCAGTCCACCCGTGGCGATGCTGAGCACAGGCCGACGCTTCTCGATGTCGACAGCCATGCCCATCAGCGTGTTGATCAGCGACACACTGTCCGCACCCTGTGCCTCGCAGGATCGGGCAATGTCCGCAATATTGGTGACATTAGGCGACAGTTTGACGATGAGCGTCTTGTGATAACGCTCGCGCACCGCCTTCACCACACGCTCCGCCCCCGCACAGGTCACGCCAAACGCCATGCCACCGTCCTTCACGTTGGGACACGAGATGTTGAGCTCGATGGCCGGGATGCGATCCAAGGCATCGATGCGCGCCGCACACTCGGCATAGTCTTCGGGCGACGATCCACTGACGTTGACAATGACATTCGTGTCGATGTCCTTAAGCTGTGGATAAATCTGCTCGCAGAAATAGTCCACGCCCTTGTTCTGGAGTCCCACACAGTTCAGCATGCCTGCCGCTGTTTCCGCCATGCGCGGATAGTCATTGCCCTCACGCGGCTTCAGCGTCGTACCTTTCACGATGAAGCCCCCCAACTGGTCGAGGGGCACGAAATCAGCATACTCCAGTCCATAGCCGAAGGTGCCGGAGGCTGTCAGAACAGGATTCTTGAGTGCCAACCGACCGATATTCACTTTCAGATTTGCCATAGCAGTTGTTTTACGTTAAACACCGGACCGTCCTTGCAGACGCACCGATTGCCCCGTACCGTCTTCTCCACGCAGCAGAGACAGGCACCGAGACCGCACGCCATCATGTTTTCCAGCGACACCTCACAGTCGACATCGGCCTTGGCGGCATAGCGCGCCACGGCCATCATCATGGGTTTGGGACCACAGGTCACGATGCGGTTGAAGGTTTCCTTCTTCAGCACCGAGTGGTTCGTGACAAAGCCGCGCTCTCCCTCAGAGCCGTCTTCGGTAGTGATGCAGACGCGCCCGTAGCGGTGGAAGAGATCCAGTTCCAGCAGGTCGTCCTTGGAACGTGCACCCAACAGAAACGTCGGTTCGCACCCTTGACGTTGCATCTCCGCGCCCATATAGAGCAATGGGGCTACACCGACACCGCCCCCGACAAGAAGGAGCCGTTCGGAACGGTCGGCCGGCATGGTGAAGCCATGGCCGAGCGGCAAGATGCAGTTGACGCTGTCGCCCTGCTGCAACCGTCCGAGATGTTGCGTGCCCTTGCCTACCATCGCCACCATGAGCCACAACTCGTTGTGTTCCCTGTCTACATAATTAATGGAGATCGGCCGACGGAGCAATACTCCGTCGACCCCCTCCATTCCTACTTCGACAAACTGTCCGGGAAACATCTCCGGCAGCGGTTCGTCGTGAGACAATCTGATCAAGACGTGCTTCGGACTCAAACGGTCCACGCCCTTTACGACCAGGTCATAACAATATTTTCTCATTATACCGTCTGAGGAAACAATCAGCCCTCCTGGTTCTCAGGACGCAACTTGCGAACCGTCTCGCCAGCGCGCCACATCTCTTGGTTGCGCATAGCCTCCAGTTCCTTCTCCAGACCAGCACGATAGTCGGGCTTCGAGTTGGCATCGATGGAGATCTGAGCCTCGTTGCCCGTCTTCACCGAGTAGTAGAGCCACTCCATCACCGGCTTCACGGCATCGTGGAAGCGGGGAGCCCAGTCCAGTGCGCCGCGCTGTGCCGTGGTGGAACAGTTGGCATACATCCAGTCCATACCCTTTGCACCAAACAGCGGGCCAAGGCTCTGTGTCAACTCCTCAACGGTCTCGTTGAACGCCTCGGACGGCGTATGTCCATTCTCACGCAACACCTCATACTGTGCCAGCAGCAAACCCTGGATGGCACCCATCAGCGAGCCACGCTCACCCGTCAAGTCGCTGGTAGCCTCGCGCTGGAAGGTAGTCTCAAACAGGTAGCCTGCTCCGATGCCGATACCGAAGGCGATGGTCTTCTCCTTAGCCTTTCCGCTGGCATCCTGATAGACGGCATACGAGCAGTTCAGGCCGCGTCCCTCGCAGAACATCGTGCGGAGCGATGTGCCAGATCCCTTCGGAGCCACCATGATCACGTCGACATCCTTCGGCGGCACCACACCCGTGCGGTCGCTCCAGTTGATGGCGAAGCCATGGCTGTAGTACAGCGTCTTGCCGGGCTTCAGATATTTCTTGATATTGGGCCACACCTGAATCTGTCCTGCGTCTGAGAGGAGCATACAGAGAATCGTGCCCTTCTCGGCAGCCTCTTCGATAGAGAAGAGCGTCTTGCCGGGTACCCAGCCATCTGCCACAGCCTTGTCATAGGTCTTGCCCTGACGCTGTCCGACAATGACGTTGAAGCCGTTGTCGCGCAGGTTGCAGGCCTGTCCGGGACCCTGGATGCCATAGCCAATGACGGCGATCACTTCATCTTTCAATACTTCACGTGCTTTCTCCAAGGAGAACTCCTTGCTGGTGACTACGGTTTCCACCACACCACCAAAATTCATTTCTGCCATAATTGAAAATCGTATAAATAAATTAACTGATTCCAGCTGCAAAGGTAACACATTATCACCACTCAGCCAAATTTTCACTCAAACTTTCACAAATTTAACCTTACTTCTGCACACTTCCACCGCTTCATCCTTACAGATACGTATGCAGTATTCGTCGTCGCCACAGCACTCCCGAAAGAAGGAGAGGCGGTCGCCACCATGCGCCTCGGCCACATAGGCCATCTCGATGCGCTGGATGCGGAAGGTGCGGTACCAATCGACGGGCCACAGGTCGAGCACATGCTCAATATACTTCACCGAGTTGATGTGTCCGTTGATGTCCACATCGTTGTAACAGGTGTCTATGGTGCGCACGTATTCCGCCCCGTCCGTCACCTGCACCCGTCCGCCCTTCTTGACCGGACAGGGTTTTTCGGTTTCTATCCATTGCATGATCGCACCGTCGTTGACGGCGAGGATGTCGGTAGGCTGACGACTTTCCGTATCTATCATGGCCCAGACCGAGCGTCCGTAGCCATAGACCTTGTCGCGCCCCGCTGCATCCTTGCCGCTGACGGCAAAGTTGCGCTGCGTGAAATAGCGCATGGCACTGTCCACCCACGTCTCCACAGTGAACGGTGCATACTGGCAGGGCATCTCCTCCATCTCTATCGCCAGGCGCGACAACACCCACGCCCGGTGGACCTGCATCAGATAGCGCAGGCCGAAGCCGCGGTCGGTGGAATGGAAGTCGGCCGCATTGAGCAGGTGATTGCCCAGATGCCCCATGAAGAGCCGTCCGCAGCAGTCACAATGGAAGGGCTCCGCCAGAAAGTCGTAGCGTCCCACCTTGTCCACCGTACTATTTTCTGTTCTATCCATTCATCCGTTCCCTTTCGTCCAGAAATTTGCTAACCTCCTCCTGGGTCGATCGCGTGACGGCGATGCGTCCGCTGCGCGTATACTGCAGAACGCAACCATAGCTGTCGAGCTTATGGTAGAGCTTGAGGATGTCGGCCGTCATGCCGAACTTCATCACGATGACGTAGGTCGGGTTGACCTCCGTGATGCTGGCATCTGCCCGACGGATGACGCGACAGATTTCAGGATCGCCGAACACCGTGTCGGTAGAGAGCTTATAGAGTGCCGTTTCGCGGATGAAGAGCTGGCTGTCGGTGAAATAGTCGGCCTTGACCACGTCAATCTTCTTCTCTATCTGTTTGGTAATCTTGCTGATCTGGTCTTCGTCGCTCCATGCCGTGATGGTATACTTGTGAATACCCTCAATGCTGGACGGCGATACGTTCAGGCTCTCGATGTTGACCTGCCGACGTGTGAACACAGCGGTAATCTGGTTCAAGATACCCGCAATGTTCTCCGAGTAGACCAGCAGCGTATATAACGTTTTGTCGTTCATTTTCTTTTCCATAGTAGCTGTTCTCCTATCGTATAAGTCCTTATACCTCGAGCATCATGTCGTCCACGTTCAGTCCCGGCGGGGTCATCGGCAACACGTTGTCGTCCTCCAAGATGGCACACTCCAGGATGTACGGTCCTTCCGTCGCCACCATCTTCCGCACGGCATCAGCCAGACGGGCACGGTCGGTGACCGCTTCGTAGGGAATGCCGTAGCCCTGCGCTATCAGCTCGTAGCAAGGGTTCAGCATCTTGGTGAACGACTGCCGCCGATGCCAGAACATATCCTGCCACTGGCGCACATTGCCCAGATAATGGTTGTTCATGAGAATCATCTTCACGGGAGTCTGCTGTTCCATGATGGTGCCCAGCTCCTCGATGCACATCTGGAAGCCGCCGTCGCCCATGAAGCAACACACCATGCGGTCGGGCGCACCGAAGGAAGCCCCGATGGCGGCCGGCATGCCATAGCCCATCGTGCCCAATCCACCACTGGTGCAGAGACTGCGGTTGTGGAGATATTTGAAATAGCGGGTGGCGAAGAGCTGGTTCTGCCCCACGTCCGTCACGAGGACGGCATCGTCGGGCGTGGCCTCGGCCACGGCGTTCACCACCTCGCCCATCAGCAGCGGTCCCTCCTTGGGGTGGATGGCCGGTTCGATGACACGCTCGCGTTCCTTCTGCTGGAGCGGCAGGAACGAGTCGCGCCACGCCTTATGGTTGGCCTTGCTGACGAGTGCCGTCAGTGCCGGCAACGACTCCTTGCAGTCGGCAATAATCGCCACGTCACTCTTCACGTTCTTGTCTATCTCACTCTTGTCGATGTCTAGATGGATGATTTTAGCCTGTTTGGCATAGGTATTGACATTGCCCGTAACACGGTCGCTGAAGCGCATGCCGATGGCTATCAGCACATCACACTCCTGCTCCTTTAGGTTGACCGCATAGTTGCCGTGCATGCCCAGCATACCGGCATTCAGCGGATGATCGGAGGGCAGTGCGCTGAGTCCGAGCATGGTGCGCCCAGCCGGGATGTCCGTCTTTTCGAGGAAGTCGCGCAACTCCTGCTGTGCATTTCCCAGTTCCACGCCCTGTCCCACAAGGGCCAAGGGCCGTTTGGCACTGTTGATCCACTTCGCCGCCTTGGCCACCGCCTCGCTGTTCAGCTTGGGACTGGCCACATAGGAGCGCACGAAGTCCACCTTCTGCGGATGGAACTCCACCTCCTCGGTCTGTGCATTCTTCGGGAAGTCGAGCACCACGGGTCCCGGTCTTCCACTCCGTGCGATGTAGAACGCCCGGCTCACGGCCCACGCAATATCCTCCGCATGGCGGATCTGGTAGCTCCACTTGGAGATGGGCTGTGCCAGTCCTACGAGGTCCACCTCCTGGAACGCATCCGTTCCCAAGGCGGCGACAGGCACCTGTCCGGCAATCACCACGATGGGGGTCGAGTCCAGCATGGCATCCGCCACACCCGTCATGGTGTTGGTGGCTCCGGGGCCACTCGTCACCAGACAGACCCCCACTGCTCCACTCACGCGAGCATAGCCCTCAGCAGCGTGGGTTGCACCCTGTTCGTGGCGCACGAGGATATGGTCGAACGCCTTCTTCTCCCCTCGGGTATAGTCATAAAGCGCGTCGTACACCGGCATGATGGAACCGCCGGGATAGCCAAAGATGGTGGTCACCCCTTCGTTCTTCAGTGCCAGCATCAACGCTTCACTTCCTTTTATCTTTTCCATTCCTTTCTGTTTTTCACATTTATGGATACGGCATCACGGATTCAGTCGATGACGCGCACCCCACCCTTGTCGGCCGAGGACACGCTTTGGGCGTAGGCACGCAGTGCCTTCGACACCTGCCGGTTGCGCTTCAGCGGTTGTGCCGGACGTGCTGCCAGCTCCGCATCGCTCAGACGCACATTGATGCTGCGGTGGGGAATGTCTATCTCGATGATGTCGCCATCCTTAATCTTTCCGATATTGCCGCCTGCCGCAGCCTCCGGCGAGATGTGTCCGATGCTCAGTCCCGACGTGCCGCCACTGAAGCGTCCGTCGGTAATCAGTGCACACTCCTTGCCCATGTGCATGCTCTTGATATAAGAGGTGGGATACAGCATCTCCTGCATGCCCGGGCCGCCCTTCGGTCCTTCGTGGGTAATCACCACGCAGTCGCCCTTCTTCACCTTTCCACCGAGAATGCCCTCACAGGCATCCTCCTGCGAATCGAACACGACGGCAGGGCCTTCGAAATGCCACAGCGACTCGTCGACACCTGCCGTCTTCACCACGCAACCATCCTGCGCAATGTTGCCAAACAGCACGGCCAGTCCGCCGTCCTTGGTGTAGGCGTGGGCGATGTCGCGGATGCAGCCCTCCGCACGGTCGTCGTCCAGCGACGGATACTGCTCATGCTGCGAACCCATCTTGGTGCTGAAGCGCTGTCCTGGTGCGGAGAAATAGATGTCGGGGCGGTTGGCGATGTCATACTTCGCCATGGCCTCGGCCAGCGTCATGCCGTCCACACGCAGGGCAGAACCGTCAATCAGTCCGCCCTTGTTCAGCTCGTTGAGGATGCCGAGGATTCCTCCTGCGCGGTTGCACTCCTGGACGCTGTATTTCTGAGTGTTCGGTGCGAGCTTGCAGAGACACGGTGTCTTGCGGCTCAACACGTCGATGTCGTTCATCGTGAAGTCTGCCCCAGCCTCCTGAGCCACAGCCAGCAGGTGGAGCACGGTGTTGGTGGAGCCGCCCATGGCGATGTCGAGCGTCATGGCGTTGAGGAAAGCCTGTCGGGTGGCGATGTTACGCGGCAATACGCGATCGTCACCGTCCTCATAGTAGGCCAGCGCGTTCTTCACAATCTGTCGGGCAGCCTGCCGGAACAGTTCTACACGCCGCTCGTGGGTGGCGAGAATCGTGCCGTTGCCGGGCAACGAGAGACCGATGGCCTCTGTGAGCGAGTTCATGGAGTTGGCAGTGAACATGCCCGAGCAACTGCCACATCCGGGACAGGCACACTGCTCAATCTCCTGCAGCTCCGCGTCGCTGACCGACGGGTCAGCCCCCTTGACCATGGCGGTGATGAGGTCTGCATTCTCCCCTCTCCAACGGCCGGCCTCCATCGGTCCGCCCGAGCAGAACACGGCCGGGATGTTGAGTCGCATGGCAGCCATCAGCATGCCGGGAGTCACCTTGTCGCAGTTCGAGATACAAATCATGGCATCCGCCTTGTGGGCGTTCACCATGTATTCCACCGAGTCGGCGATGATGTCGCGAGAGGGCAGCGAATAGAGCATGCCATCGTGTCCCATGGCGATGCCGTCGTCGATGGCGATGGTGTTGAACTCTGCGGCATAGCAGCCCATCTTCTCTATCTCTTCCCGGACAATCTGCCCTATCTCGTGCAGGTGCGTATGACCCGGTACAAACTGCGTGAAAGAGTTGACGATGGCAATGATGGGTTTACCGAACTGTTCGTGTTTCATTCCCGTGGCGACCCAAAGGGCGCGAGCACCGGCCATTCTTCTTCCTTCTGTGCATACCGCACTGCGTAATTGGTGTTTCATATCTATTCCTTTATTCGTTATTTACTCGTTTGGAGTTGCAAAGTTACACTTTTTTCACATAACCACCAACAGATGCGAGATATTTTTCACTATTTGCTTATGATTTGAAAGTTATGATACAAAAAAAGTGGACTATAGTCTCCTACGGTCCACCTTTATTCCCTTAACAATCTCTTTACCTTAAAAAGCCTTTACCTTATACGTTTTCCTTTCTGGGCACAAAGTTAAGGGGGATTTCGCATTATCATCTACTATTTTGTCCGTATTCTCCACGAAACGGGCTTATTTTTGACCTTCGTCAATTCTGCACGGACTTTCGTCCATGAAGAGGTAGGACGGCTGATAGCCGCCAGCATCCACCACGATCTTCTCAAAGACAATGGCGGGGTCGTTGGGTGGGAGCACTAAGGTATGATACTCATCGTCGGCAGCGAGGGCGTGCACCGCAATGATCACTAACCTTACAATCTGTATCGTCATCGGGGAAATTCAAAAGAAAACATCAATACAGCATACCAAAAAGCCAAAGGGGTATTTTGTCGCCATGACCGATATCCATCTTGTCGGCGACGACATAGCTATTGTTGATACCCTTTATCTGAGAGAACCCCTTATTCTTGCCTCCCACCTCAAAGAGCCATCTGCCATCAACCAACAAATCACCCTGGCTGGGCATGCAGAGTTGGTGGTTCACGGCTAACTGGGAGGCAATAAAAGTCTCACGCATCGTACCATCCTCGGCTTTAGGTGTCAGGCAGTACATCAGGTTCGTGTTGTAGAACAGCACCTTCTCGGGCTTTGTCAACATGTTCATACCGCTGTCGGCGGAATAAAGCCGGCGCACCAATGCGGCCTTATCCATCAAATCAAGAAGTTTCAGAACGTTGTTGCGCGAAGCCTGTAGCGTGTTGCACAGTCCCGAAATGTTCAGCGTATAGGGAGAACTTTCCGCCAGTACAGCCAGCAACAGTTTGGCTTTATAGACGGAATCATATTCGATATTGCCCACAGCAGGAATCTCCGTGTTGATGATGGTGTCTATCACTTGCTGCAGTCGGTCGGAAAAACCGTCGCCCTCCTCGCGATAGAAAGGATAATAGCCCGACTCCACATATTTCTCAAAGAAACCGAGTACTTTCAGCTTTGAGGTAATTTTGGAAGCCTGCATGAAATGGTCGTTTAGCACCGTCTCTAACGGCAGAACCGACAACTGTGCGACCTGCTCCAACGCCAGATACTCCCGGAACGACAATCCCTCCAAAGTGTATTGCCGATGACGGCGGGACAGGTCGCCCATCAACGACTCCTCGAGTTTGAGCATCGATGAACCCGTCACCACAATATGTAGCCCGGGGTAGGAGTCGTAGATGTTCTTGACCTCCTGTTGCCAACCCTTGTATTTGTGTACCTCGTCAAGAAACAGATGAGTTCCCCCATGCGTATAATGGTACTCGGCCAAATCGAGTATGGTGTGACGTGCAAACCAGATATGGTCGAGCGACACATAAAGTGCCTTTTGCCTGTCTGGAAACGCTTTGAGTATGTGCTGCAGGAGCATGGTCGTTTTACCCACGCCCTTTGCTCCTTTGATGACAATCAGTTTGTTGTCCCAGTTGATCTTGTCATATAGATACCTGGTAAAGCTCAAATCGGTCTCTGCCAACAAGCGTCCGTAAGTCCTATAAATCCTATCCATCTCACTAACTGTTGTTTCGGGTACAAAGGTACATTTTTACTTTCTAATATCAAAATAACAGTCACTTTTTTACTTTTGAAAGTTAATTTTTGAATGGTCTTTAAACCTTCGAAGCCTTCACGTTAACCTTACAATCTGTATCGTCATCGGGGAAATTCAAAAGAAAAAAACTTTTCTCTTGGCATTTCGCTGTTGTTGAGTAGTCCCAGGCAAGCCCTAGGCAAGACCTAACCAAGACCAGGCAAGACCTTCGCAAGACTATGGGCTTGCCTAGGACTTGCCAAAGGCTTGCCTACTCCCTTTCAACGCCCTGCCAACGCCTTGCCTGAGGATGCCCTTTTCCGAATGTATTTTCCGTGAAATCCGTTTATTTTTTACCTTTGTCCATGCGGTTTCAAATAAAAAGTGTAACTTTGCAGCAATATTACCAGAAATACGGAACGACTATGAAACACTACACGACATCGGCGGCACTGCTGGCCACCGCCGCGCTGACTGCTTCCTGCGGCAGCAGCAAGAAACTACAAGCCGTTGAGACACAGCCGACGGGCAGCGTCGCAATGATAGGCGTGAACGAAACGGAGGAGGACTTGGTGTACCTGATGCTCAGCGACGCACAGCGCGACATGGTGAAGGGGAACAATGCCTTTGCGCTACAACTCTTCCACCAGATGAGCGGCCAGGACAGCAAAGTCGTGTCGCCGATCAGCGTGGCCTACCTCATGGGCATACTGGCCAACGGCGCGGACGGCAACACCTGCGACGAAATCCTCAAGGCCATCGGCTGCGAGGGCATCAAGGTGGAAGACCTCAACGCGCTCTATAAGGAACTGCTGCTGAAGGCTGGACGACTGGACCGGAAGACCACGGTGAGCATCGCCAACTACATTGCCGTGAACCGGCAGTACAAGCTGCGCCCGGCGTTCGTCGAAGCCATGAAGGACTGCTACCAGGCCGGCGTGGAAAGCATGGACTTTAGCCACCCCTCCGCCCTGAAGCGCATCAACGGCTGGTGTGCCAAGCAGACGAACGGTATGATTCCGTCCATCATCGACCAGACCGAGCCGTCGGCCGTGTCGTATCTACTGAACGCCATCTATTTCAACGGAACTTGGGAGAAGAAATTCAAGGCCAACGCCACCCGCGAGGAGAACTTCCGGGGCTACACACGCAACATCCAGAAGGTGGAGATGATGCACCAGCAGAACAAGTTTCAGTATGCGGAAATGCCCGGCTATCGGGCTGTCACGCTGCCCTACGGCAACGGCACGTACTGCATGACGGTGCTCCTGCCAGACGAGAACAAGAGCATCAGCGACATGATGGCTGCCATCGATGTGCAGGCGCTGGACACGCTGTACAACAAGATGGAGACCTGCAAGGTCAACTTAAAACTGCCCAAGTTCACCACGGAGACCAAGCTGCCACTCAACAACATCATCAGTGCACTGGGTGCGCCGGACATCTTCAACCCGTCGACGGCCGACTTCAGCAAGTTTGCCGACGGCCGGTTCTTCGTATCACAGATGTTGCAGAAGGCGAAGATAGAGGTCAGCGAGGAGGGCACAAAGGCTGCCGCCGTCACCGCCGCCGTTATGCTGACAAGCGCGGCACCCATGGAGTACCGCCGCGTGGAGTTCATCGCCGACCGCCCGTTCGTCTACACCATCAGCGACCGGCAGAGCGGCGCACTGCTGTTCATCGGCCAGTTCACCGGCAACGAATAACTTGCAACCCGGTTGCAGAAAACGGCGGTTGACCGGACTTTCGTTTCCCATTATGCGGACATTTCCCTACCTTTGCAGCGGAAACAAGCATAACGAGCAATGAAAAACAATGTCATACGCCTGGCCATCGTGGCCGCCGCCACGCTGGTGGCCATCGGAGGCTTCACGCTCCTGTCGCACAGCGATGGCGAGCACCACGGGGAACACACCGCAGAAGGACACGCCGCAGAGGAGCACCATCACCACGGGGAAGAGGACGACTTCCAGAACATCCCGCTGACCGCCCGGCAAATCGAGACCATCAACCTGAAGACCGACTCCGTCGCCCACCGCGAGTTGGAGGCTTCTGTCGTCGCCAACGGCTCCATCGTGCTGCGCCCGCAATCCGTGGGCAACGTGGCGGCGCTGATGGGCGGCGTGGTGAAGTCCGTCCTCGTCAAAGACGGGCAGCACGTCACACGCGGACAGGTTGTGGCCACCATCGAGAACACCGACGTGGTGACCCTGCAGCGCGAATACTATGCCGCCTACAAGGAGTGGGAACTGGCCAAGACGGAGCTGCAGCGGCAGGAGACGCTGACACGGCAGGGAGCGGGTGTGCAGAAAACGCGCCAGCAGGCCGAGCGCAACTGTCAGGTGGCACACGCTAGCATGACGGGCATCGGCCGGCAACTGCAACAGTTAGGCATCAACACGGCCACGGTAGGGCGCGGACAGTTCACGTCAACCTTCCCCCTGCGTGCACCCATCAGCGGCACGGTGGGCCAACTCAACGCCACGCTGGGCAGCTATGCCGACATGCAGACGCCGCTGATGACCATCCGCGACAACAAGGCCGTGGAGTGTGACTTGAACATCTTCGAGAAAGACCTTGCCAAGGTGAACCGCGGCGACCGCGTGCTGATGACCCTGACGAACCAGCCCGACGTGCAGGTCAGCGGATCGGTCTATGCCGTCAACGACTACTTCACGGACGGCACCAAGAGCGTGGCTGTCCACGTCAGACTGGACGACAACGCACGGGCGCACCTCTTCGACGGCATGTTCGTCAGCGGGCGCATCGCCACGGGACGGCAACGCTGCCAGTCGCTGCCCTCCACGGCCATCGTCAACACCGACGGCAAGAACTACATCTTCGCCCTCGACAAAAAGGATAAGGACGGCGACTGCGTGTTCTCGCGCCACGAGGTGACCACTGGCGTGACGGACTCTGGCTATACGGAGGTGGCCCTCTGCAAGCACATACAGGACGGTCAGCAGATTGTGACGGAGAACGTGTTCTATCTGGCCTCGCTCATCGGTGAGCACGGCGAGCACAACCATTAATCCACGCCAAACCCCTTTCCGCTTATGTTTCAGAAACTGATTGACTTCTCCGTCAGCCACAAGCTGACGACAGGCATTCTCACTCTGGCTATGGCCGTGTGGGGCATCGTGTCGCTGATGCACCTGCCCTTCGACGCCACGCCCGACATCACCGACAACCAGGTGCAGGTCATCACGCAAGCACCGGCACTGGGCGCACAGGAGGTGGAGCAATACATCACCACGCCCATCGAGATGGCACTGGCCAACGTGCCACGACTGGAGGAACGGCGCAGTATCTCACGCAGCGGACTCTCCGTCATCACACTGGTCTTCGACGATGCGGCAGACATCTACTGGGCACGCGCGCAGGTCAGTCAGGTGCTGGCGGACGTGGCGAAGGAGTTGCCCGCCAACACCGACACGGAGATGGGACCCATTGCCACGGCTCTGGGCGAGATCTACCACTATACCATACGCGCCAAGGAAGGCTACGAAAACCAGTTCACGCTGACCCAGCTGCGCACCATGCAGGACTGGATTGTGCGCAAGCAACTCTCGGGAACACCGGGTGTGGCAGAGGTGAGCGGCTGGGGCGGCTACGTCAAGCAATATGAGGTGGCGGTGGAGAGCGACCGACTGTCGGCCTTCGGCCTGACCATCGGCGATGTATTCGAAGCCTTGCAACAGAACAATGCCAACACGGGCGGCAGCTACATCGAACAGGACGCCAACCAATACTACATCCGCGGACTGGGCGTGCTGACCTCGGCCGACGACCTCCGGGAGGTGGCGGTCAGGACGGAGGGCGGCACCATCGTGCGCGTGGGCGACGTGGCCACCGTACAGCTGGGACACGCCACGCGCTTCGGTGCCGTGACGCGCAACGGCGAGGGCGAGGTGGTGGCCGGCATTGCCATCATGCTGAAGGGCGAGAACTTCCAGGAGGTCAGCGCGCGCGTCAAGGAACGCATCCAACAGATCCAGCAGTCGCTGCCCGAGGGCATCGTCATCGAACCGTTCATCGACCGCACCAATCTGGTGGAGCGTGTGGAGCACACCATTGCGCGCAACCTCATCGAGGGCGGACTGATTGTTATCTTCGTGCTGATTCTCTTCCTCGGCAACTGGCGCGCCGGCATCGTCGTGGCCAGCGTCATTCCGCTGAGCATGCTCTTCGCCTTCGGTATGATGTACGCCTTCGGCATCGACGGCAACCTAATGAGCTTAGGCGCCATCGACTTCGGCATGATTGTCGACTCGGCAGTCATCATCGTGGAGGCCGTGGTGACACACGTCAACGGCAGCGCGGACAAGTATCCGTCGCTGCGGCTGAGCCGCGCAGAGATGGACAGCGAGGTGCACAGTGCCGCCTCGCGCATCCGGCAGAGTGCGGCCTACGTTGAAATCATCATCATGATTGTCTACATCCCGCTGATGGCACTGACGGGCATCGAGGGCAAGATGTTCCGCCCCATGGCACTGACCGTGTTCTTCGCCATCCTCGGTGCTTTCATTCTGTCGCTCACTTATGTGCCGATGGCCAGCTGCACCTTCTTGAGCCGTAGCGTGCACACGAGAAAGAGTCTCTCCGACCGCCTGCTGACCCGGTTGCAGACCCTATATCTGCCCCTGCTGGAATGGACGCTACGGCGGCGCAGGGATGTCCTCACGGCCGCCGTAGCCCTCTTCTGCGTCAGCGGCGTGGCATTCAAGTTCTTGGGCGGCGAGTTCATTCCCACCTTAGAGGAAGGCGACTTCGCCATCGAGATGAGTATGGCGCAGGGCACGTCGCTCTCGCAGATGGTGGAGAGCTGCAGCAAGGCGGAACGGCTACTCAAAACGCAGTATCCGGAGGTGAAACAGGTGGTGAGCCGCATCGGCAGTGCGGAGATTCCGACCGACCCGATGCCCGTGGAGCGCGCTGACATCATGGTGGCGCTGAAGCCTAAGGCCGAATGGACCTCGGCGAAGACCACGGAGCAGTTGATGGCCAAGATGTCGGAGACGCTGGAGCAAATCCCGGGCATGGAGGCCGAGCTGACGCAGCCCATCCAGATGCGCAACAACGAATTGCTGACGGGCATCAAGCAGGACGTGGCCATCAAGGTGTTCGGCGAAGACCTCGACGTGCTCCGGCAGCAGGCCGACAGGATTGCCGTCCTGGTGAAAGGGGTGCGCGGTGTGAGCGGCATACAGGTAGAGGAGGTGACGGGCCTGCCTCAGATACAGGTGCGCTACGACCGCCAGCGCATGGCGGCCTACGGCGTGCGCATCGACGAGGCCAACCGCGTGCTGGAGACAGCCTTTGCCGGCGCCACGGCAGGCACGGTCTACGAGGGCGAGAAGAAGTTCGACGTGGTGCTGCGCCTCGACCAGCGCCAGCGCACGGTGGAAGCCCTCCGTCGCCTGCCCGTCCCCGTTGGCAACGGACTGACCGTGCCGCTGGAGCAGTTGGCCGACATCGTCCAGGAGCCTGCTCCCGCGCAGGTGTCGCACGAAGGCGGCGAGCGCCGCATCTACGTGGGCTTCAACATCAAGGGGCGCGACGTACAGTCGACCGTCCACGAGATTGAGCAGCTGATGGCCGACAAGGTGCAGTTGCCGGAGGGCTACTACTACACCTACGGCGGCGAGTTCCAGAACCTGCAGCAGGCCATCGACCGCCTGTCTGTCGTGTTGCCCGTCGCCCTGCTGGTTATCCTGCTGCTGCTCTACGCCACGGTGAAGAACCTGCGCGAGGCGTTGTTTGTCTTCTCCGCTATTCCACTGGCAGCCATCGGCGGCGTGTGGGCCTTGTGGCTGAGGGGAATGCCCTTCTCCATCTCGGCCGGCGTGGGCTTCATCGCCCTGTTCGGCGTGGCCGTGCTCAACGGCATCGTACTGGTGGGGCAGATGAACCAGTTGCAGCGCGAGGGCGAGACGGACATCCATCGGCGCATCGTCCGCAGCTGCATGGTGCGACTGCGCCCGGTGCTCATGACGGCCCTCGTGGCTTCCATGGGTTTCCTGCCCATGGCCCTCTCGACGGGCGACGGCGCGGAAGTGCAGCGGCCCTTGGCCACGGTGGTCATCGGCGGCCTCGTCACGGCCACGATCCTCACCCTGCTGGTGCTACCCGCCGTCTACCGCACGTTTACCAAGCAATAGTGTTTCCACCTTATTATATATATGGTACACAAGACAATTATGCGAAACATCATCCTCATCGCCGTGGCCATGCTCATGGGCACCACGGTCACGGCACAGCAGCGCCGCCTGTCGCTCCAGGCATGCATCGACCTCGCCATGGAACAGAACGCGACGCTGCGCACGAGCCAGAAACAAGTGGAACGGACGCAGGCACTGCAAGGCACGGCCTGGAGTCTGGACAAGACGGAGCTGTCGCTTTCGCAAGACCCCACGGCGGGCGGCAGTCCCGACAATGCCGTGGCCGTCACGCAGCGCATGGACTTCCCCACGGTCTACCTCGCCAAGAGCCGCCAACTGAAAGCGGAGACGCAGGCGCAACGCAGCCAGCTGGACGTGGTGCGCAAGGAGGTGGAGGCGGACGTGGCCGAAGCCTATTGTCTGCTGGTGTTCCGGGAGCAGTGTCTACGCAACCTGCACCGGCAGGACAGTATCCTCACGCACTACCACGCCGTGGTCAGCCAACGGATGGAAGTCGGAGAGACCGGACGGCGCGAACTCCTCAACGCCGAACGACTGCAGCGCGAAAGCCAGCTCGACATCGCCCAGGCCAAGAGTGAGGTGGAGACGGCACGGAGGCAACTGATGCTGTTGCTCGGCACAGAGGAGTCGATCGCTCCTGCCGACGAGACGCTGACGGCGGTCGGCTTCGACCTGCCTGCCTTCAACTACCAGCAAAGTCCCGAGGGACGGCTTGCCAGCGACAGGCTGGAGGCTGCCGAGCGGCAGGTCAGCGTGGAGAAGGGCGGCTACGCCCCCACCCTGTCCCTCTCCCTGCGCAACCAAATGGTCATCAGCGCGTGGAATCCCTACCACCAGGACCGCAGCCGCTTTGACGGCGGCAACTTCATGGGCTTCGAGGTCGGCGTGGGCATTCCCCTGTTCTACGGTGCGACAAAGGCGCGCGTCAAGGCCGCCAAGGCCGAGCGCGAGCAACTGCAGCTGCAGGCCAGAGAGGAAGCACGGCAGCGCGAGACACAGTACCACGCCCTGCTCGCCCAGTGTCAGGCAGCTCGGCAGCGCATGGAGTACTACACGAAGGAGGGGCGGCAGTGGAACGACGAGATGGTGAGGCTCGCCACCGCCGAATACGAGCAGGGCGAAATCGGTTACGTGGAGTATGTCGGCATCCTGCGCGATGCGATGGCCGCTCGTCAGCAGTGTGCCGCAGCCATCAATGACTATAACCAGACTGTCATCGGACTGCAGCGCCTCTGCGGAAAATAGCACGAAAAACTGGCGTTTTTTTGGTCGTTCGGAAAAAAAACTCTACCTTTGCAGCCGGACTAAACCTGGAACGCTTATGAGACAACTGAAGATCAACACATCCATCACCAACCGGGAGAGCGAGTCGCTGGACAAGTACCTACAGGAAATCGGAAAGGAAGACCTGCTCACGGTGGATGAAGAGGTGGAGCTGGCACGGCGCATCCAGAAGGGCGACAAGCGCGCCCTGGAGAAGTTGACGAAAGCCAATCTGCGCTTTGTCGTCTCGGTGGCCAAGCAATACCAGAACCGGGGGCTGTCGCTGCCCGACCTCATCGACGAGGGCAACATCGGACTCATCAAGGCCGCCGAAAAGTTCGACGAGACGCGCGGCTTCAAGTTCATCTCGTATGCCGTGTGGTGGATCAGGCAAAGCATCCTGCAGGCCATCGCGGAGCAGAGCCGTCTGGTGCGGATGCCCATGAACCAGCAGAGCGCGCTGAGCAAGGTAAACCAGGAGGTCAACAAGTTCGAGCAGGAACACGAGCGGAAGCCCTCGGTGGAGGAGCTGACACAGATTACAGACCTGCCGGAGGACAAGATAGACGGAGCACTCAACGCCCCGATGCGCCACGTGTCGATGGACGCTCCGTTTTCCGACAGCGACGACAGCAGCCTCATCGACGTGATGGAGGACACCAACTCGCCCATGGCCGACCGGGAACTGGTGCGGGAGTCGCTGCGCATGGAAATCACCGTTGCCCTCAAGTCGCTCTCCCCCAAGGAACGCGACGTGATAGAGGCACTCTACGGCATCAACTCCCCGGAGTTGTCCATGGAAGAGGTGGGCGAGAAATACGGTCTGTCACGCGAAAGGGTGCGCCAGATCAAGGAAAAAGCCATCAGAAGGCTACGCAACAATACGAACAACGCGATGTTAAAATCATATTTAGGACAATGAAAACAACGATAAAAACACTCCTGCTGCTGATTACGGCAGCAGTGCTCCCCTTGACCGTCAACGCCAAGAACGTCAAGGAACCCAAGGTCTATATGTTCGGCTTCTCGGCCTCGTTTCAGGACTCCATCATCTACATGACCGACGTGCAGGAGGTGGACAGCGTCTGGATAGAGGGCAAGACGAAGTTCCTGGTGGGGCGCGAGCAGTACTCCCACCAACTCAAAGACTATCTCACCGCACAACAGCAGCCCAACAGGGTCTGCATCGTGTTCTTCGCCCTCAAGAAGGAAGACGCGGAAAAGAAATACATCAAGATGCGGAAGCAATACACCTCGAAGGCGAAACGCAAATACGACATGCGCTTCCTCCACGCCAGCGACTTCCAGTTCTCGGCGGTCACCTTCGAGGAGGCAGAACCCTAAGGGAAAGACAGTAGACAGTGTTTCGGTCTGCCGCTGGCACCGCACGGTGCGAGAGGAAAGTCCGGGCAGCACAGGACGTCCCACTTCCGAAAATAGAAGCAGTTGGCGACAGCTGGATCTGGAAGAAGAGAATGACCGCCCGCAAGGGCAAGGGTGAGAAGGCGGTGTAAGAGACCACCAGCCGGCGGGCGACCGTCGGGCTGTTCCATCTGGGAGCTGCAAGTTCATGTAAACCATCGTCTGAGGGTTGTCCGCCCGAGCAATACGATGGAGGGTAGAATGCTGGAGACGCAGGGCGACCTGCGTAGTAGATAAATGGCAGACACCTTGCCTCGGCAAGGCACAGAACCCGGCTTATAGAGACACTGTCTACTTTCTCTTTCTTTCCTGTCCAGACAAACAAACAAAAACCATCTAAAACAAACAAAAACCATCTAAAACAAACAAAAACCATCTATATGAAACGAACTACTGCAACTCTCATCCTCTGCACCCTTTCGTGCGCCACCCTCTCCGCACAACGGCAACTGGACATCACGGTGAAGAATACCCTGAAGACGGAACGCGCCGCACAGCCCGTCGTGGTCAGCCTCGCGCCCTACGGCACGGACATCCGGCAGGCCATCGTCAAGCACGGCAGCACGGAAATCGCCTCACAGCTGGACGACCTCAACGGCGACGGAATCTACGACGAACTGTGCTTCATGGCCGAAGTGGACGGGAAGGCCTGCACGGTCTACACCGTCGACTTGCTCGACAACGGTGCGCCCCGGACCTACCAGCCACAGGTGTACGCCGACATGATGCTGAGCAACAAGAAAATCAAGGAGAGCAACAAGCAAAACCTTTACATCCGTAGCCTGACGGTGGAGAACGGCACCAACCCCTACAACCAGCTGCACCACCACGGCCCGGCCTTCGAGAGCGAGCTGACGGCCTACCGCATCTATTTTGACCACCGACAGACCGTCGACATCTACGGCAAATGCCGCAAGGGACTGGAGCTGAAAGAGACGCAGTTCTACCCTGACCGCCAGCAGAAAGAGGCCGGCTACGGCGACGACGTGCTCTGGGTGGGCAACACCTTCGGACTGGGCACCCTGCGCGGATGGGACGGGCAGCAGCCGCGGATGCTGACCGATGTGGCCCGCCGCACCGAGTGCATCGTCAGCAGCGGACCCGTGCGCACGGTAGTCGAAGTGGTGGACGACCAATGGAAGGACGACGCGGAAGGACGCAACGCCTTCCATCCCTACCCCGTCACCATGACGCTGCGTTACACGCTCTATGCCGGCCGCCGCGACTGCCAGGTGGACGTCGCCTTCCGCCAAAGCGTGAAAGACCATCAGTTTGCCACGGGACTCATCAATGTGAAAGACTCGAAGGAATATTCCGACCATGAAGGACTGCGCGGCTGCTGGGGCACCGACTGGCCCGTGTCGGCCAAAGACTCCGTCGGCCACAAGCGCGAGACGGTGGGACTGGGCATCTGCCTGCCAGAGGCACACATCATCAGCGAACGGTCGGCCGACAAGGACAACTATCCTTTCGTCATCGGCCGCATCGACAAGGCCATGCGCTACCACATTACGTTCTGCTCGGACAACGAAACGTTCGGCTACCACTCCGCCGAGGCGTGGTTCGAAAGCCTGCGCAACTGGAAGAAAGACCTCGCCAACCCCGTCGTAGTAACGATTCGGGAGCGTCAGCAGTAACGCGGTGCGGAAGCATCAGAAGAAATCAGAATAGCGGCGGTGGCCCTTGGCGTAATACTGCCAGAGCACGCTGAAACGACAGACATCATCCAGGCTCGCAGCACTCCTGCCAGCCTGGATTTTTTTGCGGTCGGCGGTGAAGTCCTTGCGCCAGCGACGGAAGGCACGGCGCGCCCGATAAACCGCCAGAAACTCGCCCACGCGACGGTCCAGTAGCAGCGACTTCCACGCGGCCACGTAGTCGAGCACCCAGCGCACCAGCATCACGCGGCGCAACTCCGCGTCCGGCAGACACTTGTAGAGCATGGTCAGGTTGTTGCGGAAATTCAGGAAGGTTTTCATCGGATTGCCCTTGGGCAGCGTGCCCCCTCCCACATGATAGACGACACTCTCCGGCAAGCAATAAATCTTGCGCCCCAGGAGGCGCAGTCGCCAGCACAGGTCAATCTCCTCATTGTGCGCGAAGAAGCGTCCGTCCAGTCCGTCCACCGCCCAGTAGTCGGCCGCGCGTATCATCATCGCCGCTCCCGTGGCCCACTGCACCTCCTGGCGGAAGTCATACTGTCCATCGTCCTGTTCCACCGTGTCGAAGACGCGCCCCCGGCAGAACGGATAGCCGTAGCGGTCGAGGAAGCCACCGCTGGCTCCGGAGTATTCGAAACTGTCGCGGTTGACGATGGAGAGCAGCTTGGGCTGACAGGCCGCCACCTCCGGATGCACGTCCATGAACTCGATGAGCGGCGTGAGCCAGTGGTGCGTCACCTCGATGTCGGAGTTCAGCAGCAGGTAATATTCCGCGTCAATCTGCTGGAGCGCCTTATTGTAGCCCTCAGCGAAGCCCCAGTTCTTCTCCAATCGGATGACACGGCAGGCAGGAAACTCGCGAGCCAGCATCTCCAGCGACTGGTCGGTCGAGGCGTTGTCTGCCACGTAGACCACAGCGTCGTCCTTGGAATACTGGAGCACGGTGGGCAGGTATTGACTCAACATCTGCTGTCCGTTCCAGTTGAGAATCACGATTGCCAGTTTGTCCATCTTCATCGGGGTATTATTGGGTGAGCAAAAGATTGCTATTGCAGGGTGACGCGCAAAGCCGTGCGGTCGCGGTTGAAATCGCCCAGCCGCACCGTCATCAGCCGATTGTCGTAAGCCTCGCGGGCCTCGGCAGCCGACAGCTCCACGCGAATGTAGTTGCGGGTGAAGCCGTGCATGGCCTTCCCCCTCGGTGCCTTCTCGAACAGCACCTCGGTGGTTGTCCCAGAAAACTGCTGGTAGAAGGCCTCCGTCTTCTGGTCGGAGAGTTCCAGTAGGCGGCGGCTGCGCTCGCGCTTGTCAGCGTCGGCCACCACATAGGGAATGGAGAGTGCCGACGTGCCGGGACGCTCGGAATAGGGGAAGACGTGGAGCTGCGTGACCTCGAGCGACAACAGGAAATCGTAGGTTTCCTCGAAACACTCGGGGGTTTCGCCGCGACAGCCCACCATGACGTCCACGCCGATGAAGGCATCGGGAGTCGTCGCCCTGATACGGCTTATCTTGTCAGCAAAGAGCTGCCGGTCGTAGTGGCGGTGCATCAACTTCAGCACCGTGTCACTGCCGCTCTGCAGCGGGATGTGGTAGTGGGGCATGAAGGCACGGCTTTGGGCACAATAGTCAATCAGTTCGTCGGTCAGCAGGTCGGGTTCCAGACTGCTGATGCGGTAACGGGAAATGCCCTCCACGCCGTCGAGTGCCTGGACGAGGTCGATGAACCGCTCGCCGGTGGTTTTCCCGAAGTCGCCGATGTTCACGCCCGTCAGCACGATCTCCTTGCCGCCCTCGGCAGCCGCCTGCCGGGCCTGTTCCACCAGCGAGGCAATGGTGGGGTTTCGGCTGAAGCCGCGCGCATAGGGAATGGTGCAATAGGTGCAGAAATAGTCGCAACCGTCCTGCACCTTCAGGAAATAGCGTGTGCGGTTGCCGCGCGAGCAACTGGGTGCAAAGCTCTTGATGTCCTTGGTTTTCTGCACAAAGTAGCGCGCATCGTCCGCCTTCGCCTTTCCGTCGGCAGCTGTCTTTCCGTCGGCAGTCGGCACGGTCTTTCCGTCCAGCACCTCCCCCCACTGCTCAGAAAGGAACTGTATGAGCTGCGCCTTCTCGTTGGCACCAAGCACCAGGCTGACACCCTCAATCGCGCTCACCGTCTGAGGCTTCAGCTGCGCATAGCAGCCCGTCACCACCACGAAAGCACCGGGATGCTGGCGCACCAGCCGGTGGATGGCCTGCCGGCACTTGTGGTCGGCCACCTCGGTCACGGAGCACGTGTTGATGAGGCAGAGGTCGGCCTGCTCGCCATCCTTCACCGTCGTCACGCCCATCTCCTGCAGCATCTTGCCAAACGTGGAGGTCTCGGAGAAGTTGAGCTTACAACCTAACGTGAAATAAGCCGCCCGTTTTCCCTGAAATGCCGATGTGTCTATCATACCTTATATAATAATGTGGTGCAAAGGTACTATGAAGCGATGTGAAAACCAAATTTTGGAGCAGCGAATGCAGAAAAAAAGGTTGCTCCTGCACGGCTGAGTCGCGCCACGCGCTTTCTTGCCATTTTTAACACATCAGAAACAGTGTGATTTTCAACGCCTTATGAAAAAGTTACAAAAATACCCTAAAAAAAGTCCTAAAAAAAAGAACAACGTATTGAAAAAATGCTTAACTTTGCAGCGTTTTAATAAACAAATGATTGTTTTACAGATTTAAAAAGCAAAGAAAAAATGAAAAAATTGGTATTTATGTTCGTGGCTATCGCTGCCGTATCGTTCGCATCTTGTGGCCAGAAAGCTCAGGCTCCTGAGGTTGACACCGACTCTGTTGCTGCTGTTGACAGCGTTGCTGACAGCACTGTAGTAGACAGCGTTGCAACTGACAGCGTTCAGTAATTCACTGCTACGAATTGAGAGAAAAGAGGTCGCTTGACGAGAGTCGGGCGACCTTTCTCGTTGTATTTCCCTCGGTTTGCACTACCTTGGGCCTGCGGCCGAAGGTACTTCCGTTCGGAAATGAAAAGAAAAACGAGTTTTTCTTTTGCATTTCCCTCACTTAATCGTACCTTTGTACTAACTAAAAACGACAAGCGAATGGACTACCTGAAAGAATGGGGAACAGGCGTGTGGATGTGCTGCATCGTGTTGCTGACGATGGGATGCGGAGGGATGCGCCAGCCGGCGACACACAGCCAGACACTGCCGGCCATCTTCCCCGACTATACCGACGTGACGATTCCGCCGAATATGGCACCGCTCAACTTCATGATGGAGGGTGCGGAACACATCCAGGCTCGATTCCTCGTGGACGGACGCGAGATGCTGGCCGTGAGCGGCGACGAAACGATAGACATTCCTGCAGAGGGATGGCAGACGCTGCTGCATAAGGCCGCAGGAGGCAAGATGCAGGTGGAGGTGGCGGCATGGGACGCCAAGCACCCCGACGGCATTGCCTACCGTCCCTTCACCGTGGAGGTGGCGCGCGACAGCATCGACCCATGGATAGCCTACCGACTGATAGAGCCGGGCTATGAGGCGTGGCGCTTCATGGGCATCTATCAGCGTGAGATCAGCAGTTTCACGGAACGCGAGATCGTCTCCAATAAGACGACGAAGAGTGCTTGCGTCAACTGTCACCATTTCGACCGCCGCTCCGCACAGCGCATGATGTTCCACGCACGCGGAGAGAACGGCGGCACGATATTCCTCGACCACGGGCAACTGAAGAAGATAGACCCCAAGGCAACGGGACCGCACAAGGGTGCCGTCTACCCGGCGTGGCATCCGGAAGGACGCTATCTGGCCTTTTCGTCGAACACCACCAACCAGACCTTCTTCGGACAGGGTCGCCAGCCCATAGAGGTCTACGACCGCGCCTCCGACTTGATTCTCTACGACACCCAGGAAGACCGCATGACGGCAGACCCACGCTTCACCGACGAGCGGACGATGGAGACCTTCCCCGCTTGGTCGCCCGACGGACGCTGGCTGTACTTCTGTTCGGCACTGGCCAAGCAACTCCCCGACGAGCGCCGCGAGATGCACTACTCCATCCTGCGAGTGGCCTTCGACAGCCACACGGGACTGTTCGGAGCGGTCGACACCGTGTACAATGCGCGCACGGAGGGCGGCAGTGCCTCGTTTCCGCGCATCTCCCCCGATGGGCGCTGGCTGCTGTTCACCCTGGCCGACTACGGCACGTTCCCCATCTGGCACGACGAGGCTGACCTGAAGATGACAGACCTGACGACGGGCAAGGCCGCCGACGTGGAGACATGGAACGCCAAGAACCAGACCGACAGCTATCATGCCTGGTCGGCCAACGGACGGTGGGTCATGTATGCCAGCCGGCGCCTCGACGGACGCTACACCCGCGTCTACTTCGGCTATCTCGATGGCAACGGCAAAGCCCACAAGCCCTTCCTGTTGCCGCAGAAAGACCCGCGCAGCAATACGCTGCGACTGAAATCGTATAACATTCCCGACTTTGTGGACGGCTCAGTAGAGATGCCTCAAAGCGTCGTGGAACTCTTCCGCTGTCCCGATAAACTGATACAATGATGAAAACGTTCAAGATACCCGTGGCCGTGGCCACTGCGCTCTATGCCGTAGTGCTCTTTGCGACGCTCTGGCTGGTATGGTACAATCAATTCTACTATGTCGTGAAATGGATGGAGAGCTACACTTTCTACAGCTCCTCCCCAGACATGACATTCCTCGGGGCCGTCCTGCCTGCCGACCTGCTGAAGGTCGCGGGAGCATGGCTCATGCAGTTCTATTACTACCCTGCGGCGGGTGCCGCCATCCAGGCCGCCCTGCCCGTGCTGGTGTTTCTGGCCGGAGCGGTCGTGACGGTGCGCCTGTTCCGGGAGCCTCAAAAACTGTTGTGGCTGCCGCTGCTGCCCGTAGTCTATGTGGTGGCCCACCAGTTCTGGGACCACGAGATGACACAGACGCTCACGGCGGTATGCATCGCATGGGGCGTGGCCGCAATCGGTTTCGTGCTGACCCTGCGGAAGCATCCCCTGCTGCGCCTCCCTGCCCTTGTCGCCAACGTATGGGTGGAGGCAGTGGCCACTGTCGCCCTGCTCTGCTGCTCGGTCTATCAGCTGGCCTATGGGCAGAAAGCCAATCGCGTCCATGCGTTCTATTGCCAGTTGGAGTGTCTGGCTGAAGATCGCCAATGGGACGCCATCCTGTCGCTCACCCCTCCGGGAGTGGCGCAGGAGAGCTTCATCGCGCGCCGCTTTGCGCTACTGGCCCTGATAGAGAAAGGACGCCTGGCACAGGATATGTTCCTCTACGGCGTGACATCGGGTGAGGACTTTGTCTTCAAGGACCACGACGAACCTCTCTGCCGCCATTTCAACGCCCTGTTCTACCGTTCGATGAACATGCCCAACGAGGTCATCCGCCAGAGCTTCCAGCAACAGATACAGTCCACGTTCGGCACCAATTTCAATGTGCTCCGGCGGTTGGCGGAGACCTGTCTGGAGATGAAGAACTACCCGTTGGCGAAGAAATACCTCGACATCCTAAGTCATTCCACCGTGATGAAGGCCTGGGCGGACGAGCGCCGCCCGCGGCTGGAGGCCATCCGCAACGCCACACCCGTGTTTGAGCAACGGTTGGACCAGTTCTATTCCGCCGACCTGCTGGTGGGCATGGGTGCCATGGCCGACCGCTACCCCACCGAGCGCAAGTATGCCGATGTGTTGCTCTGCGCCCTTCTGGCCAACAAGGACGGCAACCAGTTCTATCCCGCCTTCAAGGTCATTGCCGAGCGGCAGTATGCCCACGGCGAGCCTATCCCTCGCTACTATGAGCAGGCGCTGATGCTGGTGGCGCCCTCCGAACCCGAGGTGATGCAGCGTTATCACATCAGTGTCGAGACGCAGCAGGCGTTCCAGAACGTCATGAAGCTCCTGGACAGCGGACAGAAGGCGCAGCTCCCGAACCTGCTGCCCAATTCCTTCTGGGCCTATTTCTTCTAAAAGAAAGCCCCCCGAAAATGTGCAAAATAAGGCATTCTGAGGAAGAAAAATATGTAAAATAAGGCATTCTAAGGAAGAAAAATGTGTAAAATAAGGCATTGTTTGAAGAAAATCAATTATTGAAATCAGAAAAAGTCATACTCCTTGGCGTGAAAAAATATGCGGCAAAAAGCAAGCTACGGATGACGCAAGAAAAGCTCTATGCCGTGGACGTGGCGCTGATGGACATGAGAGAGAACGCCTTTATGGGAGAGAATCTGGGATGGCGACTTGAAACCATCGTGTTTCTCCACCTCATTCGCCGTTGTTCCTGTGAAGGCTGGGACGTTTATTACTTGAAAGAACGCTCAGGCGAGTGCGACTTCGTGGTGTGTGACGGCAACAAGGTTCTTCAGTGCATACAGGTTGCCTATGACATTTCAAGCGAGAAAACCCGCAAACGCGAAATCAACGGACTGATCTTGGCTTACAGGCAGACCCGATGCGCCAACCTACTCCTGTTGACAGACCACATGTATGAGAAGACAGAGGCGGAAGGCATACCTATTGTCATACAGCCCGTTTATGAGTGGGCTAACGAACTGGCGTCCGTGTAACTATTCTACGCATAGACTGAGACGGTAAAGCGGGGACCGTGTCCACGACACAGCCCCCGCGCCGGACGGCCACTGCCGTCCTTGAAGTATTAATAAAAACTAATAACTGCCCTTGTTGGTCACTTTCCGGCCAAGCCGTCAGCGTAGCCGGCATAGCAGTGCTTGCGGTTGTAATTGCTGTCCCAGAGTCCTACGGGTTGGCCGGCACGCCAACCGCTGTCTGCGGGACTATCGGTGATGCACCAGTTGGTGATGCCGTACTGCTGTGCGGCAGGCACATACTGGAAGTATGCCGCAAGAATCTTCTTGTAGAGCTCCGACATCTCCTTGTGCTGATCGTCGGTCAGATCCTGCGTTTTCAGGCTGTTTCCGTCAGCATCCACATAGCCCATATCAAGTTCAGAAATCTTGATGAGCTTACCGCTTTCTGCAAGAATCTGGAACATCTTGACGATGTGTTCAAACTTCGAGTTGTTTGTTGCCTCATTGGCATAGTAGGAGATGTGCATCTGCGTGCCGATACCGTCAATCTTGGTACCGTCTTCCTCCCAGAGTTTAATCCACTTCACGAGGGACTTGGCCTTTGCGTTGTCGTCCCAGTCGGACTCCAGATTATAGTCGTTGATAAAGAGCTTCAGCTCTCCCTCGCCGCCGTTCTCTGCGAAGCGCTGACGCGCCAGTTTCACGGCCGTGCGCACGTAATCGACATCGCCGAGATAGTCCTGCCAATAGAAATTGTTGGCCGCATCGGTTTCAGACACCGTGCCACGGGTGGCCGACTGGAGGTCATACTTGCCGTCGCCATCCTTGTCGGTGCCGGCGAGTGCCTCGTTCACCACGTCCCAAGAGGTGACATAGCCGCCGCACGCCTTCATCATGCCCGTAATCCACTGGTCCATGGCCCACGTCAGCGTGTCCTTCTTCTCTTCGTCTGTAAGTTCAATCTTGTTGGTCTTCTCCATGACGCCCCAGTGGACATCTGCGAAATAATAGTCTACCGCATGGTCCACCTTGCCGACGTTCAGGTTGAAGGCAATGGTACGCATGGGGTTGCTGGCTGTGACCTCCGAAGGTATCGTGCCGGACACCTCATACTTCTGCCACTCCGTGGTGAAGTTGGGGTTAGAAGGCAGACACGCCCAATGGATATAGTTGCCTGGGGTCGTGTGGCACTGGGTGGAAGAGCCAATAGCCTCCGATGCCTTGTAGTAGAACGAAATCTGGTAGGTGTCGCCGCCGACCCATTCGTGGTCGGGTGTGTAGATGAAGAATTGCGTGTCCCATTCGTTGGCGGCATTGGCATTACCGTGGATCACGATGCAGTTCTTGCCATCGGGACCGCCAGCCACCGGTGTGGGATTGTACTGGGTCGTGGTCGACTCCTTCACCACGAAATTGTCCATAGGCTTTCCGCTCTCCATCTCGCCGTTGGTCAGGTAGTCCTTGAACACCTCCAAGGCGGGAGCCTCGGAGTGGGTAATTTTGAGATTGCGGATGCAGAAACGACCTGCAAAAGATCCTGGCTGGAAGATAATGTCGCATGACGTGCCGTTGATGCCCGTAAACTTACACGACACCTCCGTCCAGTCACCCTCTTCGACAACAAGTGATGCATCAGAGAAAGCCCCTTCGTCCCACGACCACTGCATCTTGACAGGTACACTGCCGCCCATATCACTTTTAATCTCGCAGGTCATCGTATATTCCGTGCCCACAACGGTGGGAATAGCTGTGGCCGCAAAGTACTGATACCAACTACCGGGACTGGCACTGACAAGACCTTCCTCGGCATTGAACTCCGGGGTGTAGTCCATCACGTAGTAGGGGAATTTCGTAAAGGTGGTGAAGTCCACGGAATAGTCCACTACGTCCACCTTCGCGTCGGGGTCTACCTCTATCTCCTTGGCAGCGATAATGCTGTTGAGATACTTATTGTTTTGCTGCGAGTGCCAGGCCAGCGTGTGTCCGTAGATGGTCATGCCGTTCGCCTTCGCATTGTTAACGAAGTTCTCCACCGTGCCGAACGACATGGTGCCGTCGTCAGCTACACACGATGCATATTTCATGGCATTGCCCGCCGTCATCTCGTCGTAGTTGGAGTTGGCCAAACGGGTCACCAGACCGTCAGCGTTGTAGTCGGCAGCCCCCAGAGCCACGCCCAACTTGAAGTTGGGGTGCTCTGAACGGTTGACGTATGTTTTCAACGCGTCGTAGTCTGCAAGATATTCCATCCCTGCGATAGAGGATGGCTTTTCGAAAGCGTAGCTCAACTTGTCGTCGTCGACACACGAGGTGGCGAGGGCGGCTGTAGCCAAAAGCGCAGCTCCTAAAATCCTGTTTGTATGTTTCATACTTTTGTTGTTGTTTAAATCAGAAACCAAATTACTTGTCGAAGGCGAACCATTCAGACTTCACGCCACGGTCGCGCACCACCAGGGTGTCCTTGCTGGCGCACTTGATGCCGCTGTACTCCACGGTGTAGTCCAGATAGAGCACGTCACGATCCTTGCCACCCCAGCTGTTCTTGTCGCCCTTTTCGGCATACTGTCCCGAGCCGGATGCCTGCACGCCGTCCACATTCGACGAAACGGTGCACGTGCCATTGCCGTCGAAGTCGAGTTTCAAGAAGCAGTCCACGTCATTGCCGCCATTGTCCTTGGCAGGACGTGCCCACTGCACGGAGTTGATGCCGAGCGTAGAGAACTGGTTCAGCACTACCTCGTCCTTCTCCACATAGCCAGCGTGGCGAACCACGGTGCCAGTCTTGCTGCCCGAATAGGTGTCTACACCACGGCGCAGGTAGTTGGCCTGGTACTTGCTGATGTATTTCACCGCATAGAGCACGTAGTTCTTCGGAGCGGTATCCCAGTCGCTGAGGGTGGTCAGCGAGGGATTGTCAATGCCCTCCTTGGGTTTTCCGGAGAGGATGCTGTCCACCCCCACTGCGTTCACCATCTTCACGGGGATGACATAGTGCAGCTCCGTGGCCTTGGGGTCGTTGAAGAACGCATCCGTCAGCTGAACGACCACGCCACCGATCACCTTTCCCTTCGGGATGACAATCTGGTTGGCCTCAAGGGTATAGTAGTTGGACGGCATGGGCACCACATCCTGGTCCGTGTCCTTGAACTTGATCCCGTTGCAGAGCGACTCGTCCACCGCAATCTGGATGGTCACGTCGTTCTTGTTGTCGTAGACACCACCCATCGTGGCAACAATTTTGCACTGGTGGTTGTTGTCCAACTCGGTATCATACTCGGGGTCTTCGCCCAGCGTGATGGTACGGATGGGGTTCTGGTCTCCCTGATAGGCGAAATAGGTCGTTGAGTATTCATAATCGGGAAACTCCCAATCGCCGTTCTTGCAGGACGCGGCGGTCGCAGCCAGCACGCCCAGCACAACCATCGCTTTGATATTGTTCATTTTCATTGTTGTTCAGTTTTTACTAATATTGTGTCATTACTTACCAGCCCTTGTTCTGCTGGAGCTGGTCAAACTTCAGTGTCTCGCTGTAAGGAATCGGACCCCAATACATGTAGTCCTTGTAGTTGCGCGTCTCCACGTCTATGACCTGATAGGTGGCCGGATCGCTGGTAATCCTCATGCCCTTGACGGTTTCGTTGAGGTCAGCCTTCCAGCGACGGAGGTCCCAGAAACGGAATCCCTCGAAGCAAAGCTCCAGACGGCGCTCGTTGCGGATCAGCTCGCGCATCTTCTCCTTGCTGACAGCGCAAACATCCAGATACGGGTCGTCCGTGTTGGCACAGATGCCGGCACGCTCACGGATAGCCTTGATGACATCTTTTGCTGAGAATCCTGCATTTGTTGCGGTCGGTCCCCACGCTTCGTTGGCCGCCTCGGCAAAGCCCAGAAAGAACTCCGTGTAGCGCATGAGGGGCTTCAAGTGGTGCTTGCCCTGTGTGGAGGTCGGGTCGCAGTTAACATCGGGGTTGATGAGCTTACGCAGGTAGTAGCCCGTGCGGGTCGACTCCCCGTCCTTCTTGTTCAGGGCGTTGTTGTCGGAGCCGTCTTCAGCCGTCACGATTTCCTTGCCGCTGAGCGTTGACTTGTTCACCACGATGAATTTGGCCAGACGCGGGTCGCGGTTGCTGTACGGATCCTGTGCGTTGTACTCAGACTTAGCATCGCTGATGGGATAGCCGTTGGCCATGGGGAAGGCGTCCACCAGGTTCTGCGAAGGATTGATGCGTCCGTCACCGAACAGGGTCGGCGGGAAGTTGTCGCTCTCAATGGACGAACTCTCTCCAGCGTTGGTACGCCACAGCCATTCGTTGGTATTCTCACCGTTGGCCAGGTTCTTCAGTGCATTGGCATCCGTGTACCAGTCGTCACCGTTCGGGTCAATCTGCGAGACAGGGTTGCTGCCCAGGAACTTGCAGACCTCAGCCATGGCGTTGGCAGCCTGTTCCCAAGTCACGCCAGAGCCCTCGGCAAATGCGGGGCTGGCAGCCAGCAAGTAAGTCTGTGCGAGCACGGCCTTTGCCGTACGTGCACCCATGCGGTTGCGTGCTGTCACGCCGAACACGCGGTTGTACTGCGAGGCAGAAGCGCCGAGCTGCCGGTATTTGGCAGGCACGTCAGCATTGCCGTTCACGTCGCCATACTCATCCGGCAACAGCTCAACGGCCTTGTTCACGTCGGCTTCAATCTGTGCGACACATTCCTTGAAGGTGTTGCGCGGCACGTTGAACTCCGAGCTCACCGTCTCAGGCTCCGTCAGGATGGGGATGCCCAGCAACTGGCCATCGTCCGTCCAGCCGGCATGGGCGCGGAGCAGGTGGTACATATAGAGGGCACGCATGCCATAGGCATCACCCTGGAAACGCATCTTGTAGAGCTTCGATGCCGTTTCGTCTGAAGCCCAGTTCACCTCCTCGGAGGTCTGGAGGAACAGGTTGATGTACTGCATCGAGGCGCGCAGGCGTTGCCACTGGTCGAGCGGGTTGTTGTCCTTACGCCAGGCACCGCCGGCAATCTTGCGGAAGCTGTTGTCCACATTGTTGGAAACGGCATCGTCGGTAGCGGGCTCCGACCAGGGATAGTCCGTGCCGCCATTGCCCAAAGGATTGCTGATGTAGGCGTGTGCCAGCAGTCCGGCAGCCCACGAAGGCATGTCCTTCAAATCCTCTGCGTCCTTGAAGTTCTCGGGAGCCGGGTTGAACAGGTCGTCGCAGCTGGTCAGCGAGAGCATCATCGGGACTATCATGGATGAAAGTATTGCTACTTTTTTGAATCTTTTCATTTTTCCTATGATTTATAAGTTACTAATTAGAACGAAGCTCTAAAGCCGATGTTGTAGGAGCGCGTCTGCGGTGCGCTGCCGATGTTCATCTCCATAATCTTGCGTTCCTTGGCAATGGTGAGCAGGTTGCTGCCACCCACATACACGTCGAGACCGCGAACGAACGTTCCCTCGAAGAGGTTGCTCGGCAATGCATAGGTCAGCTGCACGCGGGCGAGCTTGAAGCAGTCCTTGCTGTACAGCCAGTAGTCGGAATAGCGGAAGTTGTTGTCGCCATTGCCCGTGGTCAGACGGGGGTAAGTGGCTGTGGTTGCCGTCTCGGGTGTCCAGGCGTTGCGAACCACCTCGGAGTATTTTCCCGTGCTGCGTACCCACCAGTAGGAGTCGCTCTTCATGCCGTATCCGCCAAGGTAGAGGTTACCCATGGCGAAGAACGTGAAGTTCTTCCATTTTGCGGTGAGGTTCAGTCCCATGTTGAGCGGCGTGTCCCAACGGCCGAGGAATACCTTGTCGTTGTCGTCAATCTTTCCGTCGCCGTTTTGGTCGATGTACTTGATGTCGCCGGGCTTCACGTCGCCGAAGGTCTGCTCGGGAGCAGCATCGATTTCTTCCTGCGACTGGAAGAGTCCGTCGCTCTGGAGTCCCCACAGTCCGTTCAGCGGGCGTCCGATGGCGGAGAGGTAGTCGTACTCGATGTTCTCGTCACGCTTGTCGGCAGTGCTCTTGAACCATGTTCCGCTGACACCGAGTGTTAGGTCAACCTCTCCGACCTTCTTATTTCCATATACGCTAAAGTCCACACCAATGCGCTTGTCAATGTTGTAGTTGACGTAAGGAATGATGGAAGAGGTGGGATAGCCCGTCTGCGTGAAGTAGTTGGGGAAGATGGAGCTTACACGCGCCAGCATGCCGTCCATCTTGCTGGTGAAGAAGTTCACGTCGAAGGTGATGAGCTTGTTCCACAGCGAACCGCGCACGCCAGCAGAGAACTCCTTGCGCTTCACGAACGTCATATCGTAGTTGTCACCACGCTGGAATTCCGTGGCAGAGCCTCCTTCGAGATCGGCCCAGGAGTACCAGCCGCCCGTCTGCAGGATGGTCTTGTACATGAAGTAGCCGTCTTCGTTGTCATCGGAAGTGATGTCGATGTCCTGGTTGATGATACCACCCGAAACGTTCAGCATCAGATCGTCCACGAAGGTGTCTTTCAGCAAGTCCTTGGTGGGACGCCAGCCCAAGGTCACCGTGGGCGAGATGGCCGATCGCTGGCCTTCGGGCAACTTGGTCGAGTACGGCATGGCTGCACTGAAGTCGATGTAGTACGTATGGTCGTAGTTGTACGACAGCTGCAGGCCGAGGTTGGCGTTGGTCGTGCGATGGTAATGACCGTTGCGCTGGGTCTGCCAGGCGTTGGCCAGTGCCATGGCGAACACGTTGTGTACACCGTCGAAGGTACGCGCCCAATCCAGCTGTGCGCTGACATTGTAGGTGTAGCGGTAGGACGAGTTGCTGATGTACTGCTCGCCCGTCTTCTTGTCCTCACCATACTGGGTAATGGAGGCTATCATATCCGCCCCGTTGTAGTTCGTCCATGAGGGCGAGAAGGTCGCATAGTCATTGCTATAGCCCTGGTTGTAGGTAGAAGCATAGTCGATGCCGTACTTGGCACGGAGCATCAGTCCTTCGGTCAGTTTGGAGAGGTTCACGTCGAACTCCGTGTTGAACTGGAACTGGCGGCTCACATACTTGTTGTCGCCGGCTGCGAAAGCGTCTGCATAGGGGTTGGTGGAATTCGACTGCGTACCGCCGAAGAAATATCCGTTCTGCAGATAGTTACTGTTCATCACCGTGGCGAGCGACGTCTGGTCGGCAGCCTCGATGTAGCTGATGGGAATAAGCGGAGCGACGAGGTGCGGACGCAGCGTGGCAGCCTGGCTCCACCAACTGGTCTGTGCGGCATAGGCATCGTAGAAGGTCACGTTGGCGTCGGCCTTGGCGGAGAGCCAGTCGTTGAACTTCACATCCATATTGCCGCGCACGAAGAAGCGGCTGGTGTAGTTGTCCTTGGTGTTACCCACCTTCAACAGGTCGTTGACCCGGTTATAGCCCACAGTCGTGTAGTACTTGACGCGCTCCGTGCCACCGGTCACCTCGAAGATGCCCTCATAGCGGGTTGTGAAGTCGCGGCGGTACTGGCTGTCGTACATGTCGAAGTTCGGGTAACGATAGGGATTCTTGCCCGTCGAAAAGTTGTAGATGTCCTCGTCGGAATAGTTCTTCTCCAGTCCGTCGTTGATACGCGCCTGGTTGTAGTAGCTCATGTATTCGGCGGAACCTAAATACTTCGGGAAAGAAATCGGCGTGGCGATGGTCACGTCAGCATGCGCATTGATGCGGAGGTCGCCCAACTGTCCGCGCTTGGTCGTGATCTGGAGCACACCCTTGGCGGCACGCGGTCCGTAGAGCACCACGGCAGCGGAGCCCTTGAGGAGCGTCACCTGGTCGATTTCCTGCGGGAGCACGTTGTTGGCATCGCGCACCATGCCGTCGACCACCACGAGATAGTCACCGTAGCCCCAAAGACCCTGATTGACACCGCCTACCACATTCGAGATGTACTCGGTACTGCTGGTGGCATAGTTTTTCTGGGCCATCTCCTTCATGTCAATTACGGCCACACCGCCCATCAGGTCTTGTTTGTCGACCGCGCGGAATGCCACTTGCACTTTGTTGTCGAGCGAATCGGTGCCGACCTCCTGAGCGAGAACGCCTGTGGAGCCTGCAGCCAATGTTGCACACAACGCAAGTCCTTTATATATATGTCTCATTTGTTATTCTGTTTAAGCATTAATATTACCAACCAGGATTCTGGCCGAACTCAGGATACATCGTGACATCATCGGTACGGAAGGGCAGCCAGTAGTGCTTGGCCGAAAGGTTTCGGGTCACAATCACCTCCTCGTCGAAGTTGACGACGGCGTTGTCCTTCGGTGCCTCCGTATCGAACTCCGCATTCGGGTCGCGGTCGAAGACCTGCTTCGTCTTGATGTTGTAAGGATAAACGTTGAGAAGTTTCCAGCGGCGCAGGTCGTTGAAGCGGTGTCCCTCGAAGGACAGCTCGACGGCACGCTCGCGGCGCACCTCACTCATGAACTTGTCCACGCTGCCCGTGTATTTTGCATCGACGTGAGCCACGCCGGCGCGGTCGCGGATGACGTTGACGGCATCCTCGGCGGAGAGGCCACAGGTGCTGGCCTTGGCAGACGCGCTACCATAGCCTTCAGCCACAGATTCTGCATAGAGCAGGTAGACCTCGGCCAGACGCAGCCAGGAGAGGTGCATATGGAATCCCCATCCATAGTCGTTGTCGGCCAAGTTGGCGCCGATGGGTATGAACTTGTAGTTCAAGTAGCCAGTACGTGAGGTCGACTTCGGGTCGTTCACGCCGTTGCCGCCATTGTAGAAGTTGGCGAACTCATAGTCGGCATATTTCTTCTCTGCCGTATTCTTGATCATTCTCACGCCGTCGTACACGATGTCATGGTAGAAGCGCGGGTCACGGTCTTTCCAGGGATGGCTCTCGTCAAATCCCGAAGCCGCATTGACGGTTCCGTCCTCGTTGTAGAGCGGTTCGCCGTTTGCCATGCCGTAGTAGTTCACGTAGTTGGCGGAGGGGCAAAGGATAATACCGTCACCGTTACAGATGGCTGAAATCTGATAGGAGTTCATCTGACGCCAGTAGGAGTCGGCCCCGTAGGTCGGGCTGCGCATGATGGCCTCCGTGCTACCGGGCATCAAGAAGTCCTTGCGCTCGTAGAATAGGCGGCTGTAGTCGGCAAAGTCGACGAGCTTGTACTGGCACTGTCCGTTCTCCACCATGGCGAGCACCTGACCGAGAGCGTCGGCAGCGGTCTTGCAGTAGCTGGCATCGTAAGTGCGTACGTTGTTGTCGGTACCGTTCACCATGAGCGGGCTGCCAGCATAGAGAGCGGCCTTGCCCAGATAGGAGAGCGCCCAGATTTTGTTGGGGCGGAAGAGGTTGTTGCCCTTGGTGGGTCGTCCCGTCTCGGTGTCGTCCCAGTCGACGGGCAGCAGCTCAGCAGCAGCGCGGAAGTCGGCAATCATGTGGTCGGCACACTCCTGATAGCTCATGCGCGGCAGTTTGAACTGCTCGCTCGGGTTCAAGGGTTCTGTCATGTAGGGCAGTCCTCCCCAGTAGGTGGTCAGCTCGAAATAGAACCAGGCACGGAAGAAGAGTAGCTGTCCCTTGATGAAGTTACGCTGTTCCTGCGTAGCGTCCGTCAGCAGTCCCTCCTCGAGAGCCTGCAGACCGATGTTGGCCTGACGGATGGCATACCAGCCGCCGCCCCAAAGTGACTTGCTGAAACGGTCGCCGCTGACGCTCCAGTCGCGGTCCAGGAAGGTCGTTCCGTTCTTGCCGGAGCCATAGAGGAAGTCGCGGTAGGCACCCTTGTCGACCGAGTAGCCTGCCAGGTATTCGCCGGCACCCGTGGTGATGACCTCGTCTTCACCCCAGTTGAACGAGCTTACCCAATAGTGTTTGGCCACATCGGGGATGACGCTGTACATCACCTCGACGTATCCCTGGAAATTCTTGAAGTTCTTGAAGGCGTCTTCCTTCGACAGCACGGTCTGCTCGTCGCGCTCGAGGTAATCGGTGCAGGAGCTGAGACCGAACATCATGCAGAAAACGGCGCCAAGGACATATATAAATGTTTTCTTCATTTTCTTTGCGTTTAAAGTGTGATTTTAAGACCTAAGTTGAAACGCTTCTGCGTGGGGTAGGCACTCCATCCGCCGGTGTTGGACTCGCGGTCGTCGGGCATGTCTGTCCAGAGGGCCAGGTTGTTTCCATTGATGAAGACCTTCAGGCTCTGCAGTTTCATGGCGTGGAGCCATTTCTCCTTAGAGAAGGTGTAGGCGATTTCGGCATACTTCAAGCGGAGGTAGGAACCGTCGAACATGAAGCGTGTGCCGTTGGTATAGGGGCTTGCCTTGGTCAGCCAGCGTGGCAGGGGTACGTCGCCGCTCTGGTTGTCCTTGGTCCAGTAGCTGCCCTCGTGGTAGGCGGTGTTGCGCGTGCCGCCGAGGCTGCTGAGGCTCACCGAGCGCGACACGTTGTTCGTGCCGTAGAACTGTACGAAGGCCGAGAATCCCTTGTAGTCGACACCAATCTGGAAGTTGCAGGTGTTCTGCGGGATGCTGGTAAATCCGTAGGGGATGTAGTCGTTGGAGGTAATCTTACCATCACCGTCGTAGTCGAGGATGATGTAGTTGCCGGGCATGCGCTCGTCGTCGTTCTGGTCGTGGGCGGTGCTGCCGTAGAGTTCATCCCAGTTGTTGTAGTAGCCCTTGTCCACATAGCAGTAGGTCTGGCCGATGCCCTTGCCTGCCTGCTTCTGGTATTCGGGCTTCAGTTCGGGGTCGTCGCGGTCGATAATTTCACTCTTGGCGTGAGTGAACGACACGTTACCCCAGAGGCGCCAGTCCTTGTTGAGCTGCTTGTTGAAGCGGAGGTCGAGTTCGTAACCCTTGCTGTCCACCTTACCCTTGTTGACCGTCGGCGCATTGCCGCCGAAGTAAGAGGGCACGGCGCGGCTGTCGCCGGCAATCAGAATGTCGGAACGCTTCTCGCTGAAGTAGTCAAACGAACCCGTGATGAGTCCACCGAAGAATCCGAAGTCGGCAGCCACGTCAAGCTTCTTGGCTTTCTCCCAGTGTAGGTCGGCATTGCCGAACTGGGTCTGCTGCCACCACGTGTAGGGGCTGGACGAAGGCGAAACGCCCGTGCTACCCTGTTTGAAGGCACCGTCGTTGGTCCAGCGGTCCATATAGAGCCAGCGTCCGCTCGACACCTGGTCGTCGCCGATTTCACCGTAGGAGGCGCGGAACTTCAGCATGTCGATGATATGCTTCTCGCGGAGGGTCTTCATGAATTTCTCCTCACTGATGGTCCAACCGATAGCGCCGGAGTTGAAGAAGGCGAAACGGTTGTCGCTGGAGAACAACTCCGATCCGTTGTATGCGCCATTGTACTCAATCATGTACTTGTGGGCGTAGTCGTAAGTGGCACGGAACACCCAGTTCTCACGATAGTAGGGCTGCATGCTACCGGTCGCATACTGCTCACGGTTGAAGTTGCCCATGGCGCCAACGTTGTGCTGGCCGAACTGGCGCTGCCAGTTGAGCTGTGCGGAGTAGTTGACGCGGCGGTAGGATGCCCAGTCGTTAACAGATCCGGAACTGGTCTTCCACGCCATGTTGTTCTTATAGTCGAACTTGTAGTTCTTGTCGGTCGTGACGTTGGTGATGATTTCACCGGTTTCGGGGTCAATCCACTGTGTGGGGTCAGACTCCCAGTCGGTGGTGTCATCAATACCGCGACCTGTCTCGTTGAAGGCATTGTCGAAGGCCAGACGCACCTGTGCGCGAAGACCCTTGGTGATGAAGCTAAGGTCTTGGTCCAGGGTGAAGTCGGTGTTCAGACGGTCGTTGGTGGTGTAGCCGATACCGTTGACGATGAGGTCCATCATGGAGTTGGTGGCCGCCTGGTCGGGGTTCGGTGCATAGTAGCCATACGTACCATTACTATATATAGGACGGAAGGCATCCGGCGAAATGCCGTAGAAAGCCGACCATACCAGATTCTCGTACTGACCCTGCGTGGCCTTCTTCACGGCGTGCGAGCCGGAGAGGTTGACGTGCAGCTGCGTGGTCTTGGTAAGATTGAAGTCCAAGTTGCTGCGCACGTTGACGCGGTCGTAGGAGAAGCCCGGGTTGTAGCCACGCATGGCAGGCATCTTCTTGTAGATGTCACCCTCGTGGGCATAGTCCACACTGGCGAAATACTTGGCAAACTTGGTACCGCCGGAAATGTTCACGTTGGCCTGATACGAAACGGCGACATCCTTCAGCAACTCGTCGACCCAGTTTACGTTCGGATAACGTTCGAACTCCTCCTGGTTGGCAGGATAGCGGTACTTGTTGATGCGGTCGCGCGTGAGGTAGTAATCCCACGCCTCAGAACGCCAGGGCAACTCCGACTCAATCACGTCGTTGCGCAGGCTCAGCGCATCATAGGCATCCATCATGTCGGGGAGTTTGGAATAGCTCTTCAGCGTCGTGCTGGCACTGACATTGACCGTGGCCTTGCCCTCTTCACCGCGCTTGGTGGTGATGAGGATTACACCGTTGGCACCGCGCACACCGAACACTGCCGTGGCCGACGCATCCTTCAGTACGGAGATGGTGGCCACAGAGTTGATGTCGACACTCGACATGGGACGTTCGATGCCGTCCACCAAGATAAGCGGTGAGCTGTTGTTCCACGACGTGACGCCACGAATGGTGATGGTTGGGTCTTCCTCACCGGGCTGACCGGTGGTCTGCATGGTGACAACACCGGGCAGGTTACCTGCCAGCGCCTGTCCCAGACTGGTCACACCACCAGTGCGCTCCAACACCTTCGCCGTGGTCTGCGTGATGGCACCGACCACAGACTCTTTCTTCTGCTGGCCGAAACCCACAACGATAACCTCCTGAAGGGTGTTGTCGTCGGAAAGCTCGATGCGCAGGTTGCGCTGCTTGCCGACCTTCACGCTTCTGGTGTTCATGCCGACATAAGAGATTTCCAGAACGGAAGACTCCGACGGAACGGCGATGGAGAAATTGCCGTCGAAGTCGGTCACCGTACCCGAACTGGCATCTCCCTTAATTCTCACTGTAGCTCCGATGAGCCCTTCACCGGAACCATCCACGACCGAACCCTTGACCGTGATTTTCGCCCCCCCCTGAGCAAAGGCGCCCAAGGTGAAGAACATCAGCATCGCGATCAAAGCGAACGAGCGTTTCATTGTTAACACTTGTTTAACCATGTTCTTTCATTTTTGTTTTTGTATTTTGCTTTAGGTTGCTGAATTTTCAGGTTTAAATTCTGTTGCAAAAGTACACACTTTTTTGCTTTTTCACTTTGTGTCATGTTACATTCTTTTTATTTTCTGTGAAAAATAGCCTCTAAAAGGTTACTTTTCGTGAAAAATGCCCGTTTTCTTGGCGATATTCGGGGAAAAGCGTACTTTTGTACCCAACAATCGATAGAAACCAGAAATTCGTCCATGATCTACAACGACCGCCGCGTCATACTCACGCTACTCATCGCAGGAGGCATCATCCTCGCACTGCTGTTCACGCTCGGCGACGACACGCAGACCGCCGACCGCCTACTGCGGCAGGAAACACGCAGCCTGTCTCCAAAGAAGGAGCAGCGGAAGGACGCGCCGCCCTACTATCGGACAGACGAACGACAGCCCGAGACCTTCGCCTTCGACCCCAACACGGCCGACTCCACCCAACTGTTGCGTTTGGGCTTGCGCCCGTGGCAGGTGCGTAGCATATATAAGTACCGCGCGCGCGGAGGCGTGTATAGAAAGAAGGAGGACTTTGCGCGACTCTACGGACTGACCGTCAAGGACTATCGGCGGTTAGCGCCTTACATCCGCATCTCACCGGACTATCTGCCAGCCGCCACGCTGGTTGCAGACAGGCGCACCGCACACGACACGGCCCGTCTGCCGCGCGACACCATGGCGTGGCCACGGAAGATTGCAGCAGGCCAGCGCATCGTGCTCAACACGGCCGACGAGACGGCCCTGCTCAAAGTGCCAGGCATCGGCTATTACTTTGCCCAGGAGATTCTGCGCCACGGACAATGGCTGGGCGGCTACGTCGACGTGGATCAGTTAGACGAGATCACGGACTTTCCGCAGGAGGCCAAGAAATACTTCATCGTCCGCGGTGCCACTCCGCAGAAACTGAAGATCAACGAGCTGTCGTTGAGTGCGCTCCGCCGACACCCTTACCTGAATTTCTATCAGGCCAAGGCCATCCTTGACCATCGCCGCCTCTACGGACGGCTGCAATCGCTTCAGGAGCTGAGTCTCCTGCCTGCGTTCAGCGAAAACGATCTAAAACGATTGGAACCTTACGTGGAGTTCTGAAAGCGACTCCCCCTCACGGTGCTGAAAAAAAAAATGTCCCGACTTCACAGCCGGGGCACCGATAACTGGTATTAGCCTTTCTTAAGGTAAAAAGATTGTATTCAGGATAACGTTTGCAAAGATAAGGTATTTTTTTGATTCATGCAAATTTTTTAGCGAATAAAAACAAAAAGTCTTATTTTCTTTTGTATTTCGCTCGCTTATTCGTACCTTTGGCCTCACAATACAGAAAAATTCAGAATTATGACAGAAGAGAAGACCACACCCGAGAACGAAGAGAAGAAAAGCATCAGCTTTGTCGAGCAACTCGTGGAGAGCGACCTCGCAGAAGGCAAGAACGGAAAGCGCATACAGACCCGCTTTCCGCCAGAACCCAACGGATACATCCACATCGGCCACGCCAAGGCCATCTGCATGGACTTCGGCGTGGCAGAGAAATACAACGGAGTCTGCAACCTCCGCTTCGACGACACCAACCCCACCAAGGAGAACACCGAGTACGTCGAGAACATCATGAACGACATCCAATGGCTCGGCTTCCAGTGGGGCAACGTCTACTATGCTTCTGACTATTTCGACAAGCTCTGGGACTTTGCCCTCTGGCTCATCGAAAAAGGGCTGGCCTACGTGGACGAGCAGACCTCAGAGCAGATTGCCGAGCAGAAAGGCACGCCGACCCAGCCGGGACAGGCCAGTCCGTTCCGCGACCGCCCCGTGGAGGAGAACCTCCGCCTGTTCAAGCTAATGAACACGCCGGAAGCCGTGGAGGGATCGATGGTGCTGCGCGCCAAGCTCGACATGGCCAACCCGAACATGCACTTCCGCGACCCCATCATCTACCGCATCATCCATATTCCCCACCACCGCACAGGAACGAAGTGGCACGCCTACCCTATGTACGACTTCGCCCACGGACAGAGCGACTATTTCGAAGGGGTCACCCACTCCATCTGCACGCTGGAGTTCGTACCGCACCGTCCACTCTACGACAAGTTCGTGGATTTCCTGCAGGAGAAGGAGGGACAGTACGACTACCGTCCGCGACAGATTGAGTTCAACCGCCTCAACCTCACCTATACCGTCATGTCGAAGCGCAAGCTCAAGGCCCTGGTCGACGAGCACCTCGTCAGCGGATGGGACGACCCCCGAATGCCCACCGTGTGCGGTATGCGCCGCCGTGGCTATTCGGCACAAAGCATCCGCAACTTCATTGACTCCATCGGATACACTAAGTTTGACGCACTCAACGACTATGCACTCCTCGAAGCCGCCGTCCGCGAAGACCTCAACAAGAAAGCCTGCCGCGTGTCGGCCGTGCTCAACCCCGTCAAGCTCATCATCACCAACTACCCCGAGGGACAGACCGAGGATCTCGTGGCCGTCAACAACCCCGAGAACGAGGCCGACGGCACACACACCATCACCTTCAGCCGCGAGCTGTGGATCGAGCGCGACGACTTCATGGAGAACGCGCCGAGCAAGTTCTTCCGCATGACACCGGGCAAGGAAGTGCGCCTGAAGAATGCCTACATCGTCTCCTGCACCGGATGCAAGAAGAACGCCGACGGCGAGGTGGAGGAAATCTACGCTGAGTACGACCCGGAGAGCCGCAGCGGTATGGCAGGAGCCGACCGCAAGGTCAAAGGCACCCTGCACTGGGTCAGCACCAGCCACTGCATCAAGGCCGAGGTGAGACTCTACGACCGACTGTTCTCCGTGGAGAACCCCGGAGCCGATGAGCGTGACTTCCGCGATCTACTCAACCCAGAGTCGCTCACCGTACTCAGCAACTGCTACGTGGAGCAGTTCCTCGAAGAAAAGAAGCCCGGCGACTTCCTACAGTTCCAGCGCATCGGCTATTTCACGCCCGACGAAGACTCGACCGCTGGACACCTCGTGTTCAACCGCACCGTAGGACTGAAAGACAACTGGGCCAAGAAAAACAAATAACAACCCGAAAGAAAAATGCTCTTAGCTGACGACACGTTCTTCAACGACCCGGAGTTCAGACAAATGCTCAAGAACTACGAAGAGGCTGCATCCCAGGGAACGCCGCCCTTTCTTGATGCAGACGATCTCATTGACATTGCAGACTACTACAGAATGACCAACCAGACGGAGAAGGCCAAGGCCGTGGCGGAGAATGCCGTCGCACTGTTTCCCCACGCCACCCTGCCCAACGTATTCATGGCACGGAACGCCCTGCGAGCATACAATCTGGAAAAGGCGCAACACTATGTCAGTATGATAGAGGCACATGACGACCCCGACTATCTCTACATCAAGGCCGAGCTGCTCCTGTACCAGTACCGCACCGAAGAGGCCAACCAACTCCTCACCGCCTACTTCAACGGGTTGCCCAACGAAGACAACGGGTGGTTCATCAAGGATGTCGTGAACCTGTATCTCGACTACGAGGAGTTTGCGAGCGGCTACGACTGGCTGATGAAATACAACGACGAGAAGGACAACGACTATCTGGATCTGTTGGGACGTGCGCTCTACGGCATCGGACAGGCGGAGAAGGGTGAACAGATCTTCACCCAACTCACCGACCAGAATCCCTTTGAGAAGAGATACTGGAAGATGCTGGCAGACACACAGCTCGCACAGCACAAGATAGAAGCAGCCATCGCCAGTAGTGAATATGCCATTGCCATTGACCCCGACGACCCCGTAGCACTGAACATCAAGGGCACCGCCCTGATGGAGCAGGGAGACTGGACACAGGCCGATGAGTTCTTCGAAAAGGCCATACAGTTGCTGCCGACCGAGTGTTCCTTCTACCTCAACCGATCCACCTGCCTCATCAATATCAACGACTTTGAGGGAACCATCGCCTGCCTGCAGGGTGCGCTGGACAACAGCAATGATGCCCAGAACATGGCTGGCACCATTTACCATCAGATGGCCTTGTGCCACGGTGCGCTGGGCAATGTGGAAACGGCCAAGATGCTGCTGGACCAGTCGGAGGAACACGGATTCATCCAGTCGGATATCTACATCGCCAGAGGGCACATCGCCCAGATTGAGAGGCAGTATGCTGCGGCCGACCGCTACTTCAACAAAGCACTGTCGGTTGCCGCGTCACCCATAGACGCCCTTGTGCGCGTTGCCGTGTCGATGACCGACTGCCGGCGCTTCAAGAAGTGTCTCACCCTGCTGAAGAAAAAGTTGCCCGTCACGGACGAACAGTGTACACAAGGCATCTCGCTGATGGCACTCTGCAGTCTGAACCTCCAGCAGTTTGATGACTTCCTCTACTATCTGGAACTTGCCGCCGAACGGAATCCGGTAGAGCTCCGCGCCGTGCTCGGCGACTATTTCCCCGAGAACATGGCCGTGGAGGACTACTACCGCTTCGCCTATCAACACATCTACAATCCAAACAATCTGTTATAATCTGAACCAACCGTGAACATCATAACATCGCTCCTGGCCAACCTCAACTACGGCACCATCTTCTTCCTCATGCTGCTCGAGAGCACCGTTGTTCCCGTGCCGTCGGAGTTTGTGGTGACTCCTGCCGCCTACTATGCTGCCGGCGGCAACCTAGATGTCCTTCTAGTTGTCCTCGTGGCCACGGTCGGTGCAGACTTCGGTGCATCCATCAACTACGTCGTGGCCTACTACGTCGGCCGCCCCGTCATCTACCGCTTCGCCAACAGCCGATGGGGCAGGATGTGCCTGCTCAACCAGGAGAAGGTGGAGCGGAGCGAACGCTACTTCGACCGCCACGGCATCGCGGCCACACTGACCGGCCGTCTCATCCCCGGCATTCGCCACCTCATCTCCATCCCCGCCGGACTGGCCAGGATGAACTACTGGAAATTCCTGCTCTACACCACCATCGGTGCAGGCATCTGGCACGCCATCCTTGCCCTGCTCGGCTGGTATCTACACAGCATCGTGCCCGTCGAACAGCTCAACGACAAGATTGCGGAATATGCCGAATACATCAAGCTCGGCATCGTGGCTCTCGTCGTTCTTGCCGCAGGCTACTTTGCCGTGCGTGCACTCGTCAGAAGAAAAAAGCAACAACGCACACCAGAAGAAAGAGTCAACAACGTATAGCGCAAACATTATGTCAAACAACAACCATCTGGTCATTATGGCAGGCGGCGTGGGGAGCCGCTTCTGGCCCATGAGCACCGTAGAAACCCCCAAACAGTTCATCGACGTGCTGGGCACCGGGCGTACACTCCTGCAACTCACGAAGGACCGCTTCGCGAGTGTCGTGCCCCATGAGAACACGTGGGTGGTAACCAACCGGAAATATGCCCGTCTGGTGCAGGAACAACTGCCGGACATGCCGGCCGATCACATCCTCTGCGAACCGTGCCGCCGCAACACCGCACCCTGCATCGCCTACGTCAGCTGGCGCATCAAGGCCAACGACCCCAAGGCCAACATCGTGGTGACCCCCAGCGACCACATCGTCACCGACCCGACGGAGTTCCGCCGCGTCGTCAGCGAGTGTCTCGACTTCACGGCCGACAGCGACGCCATCGTCACCTTAGGCATGAAGCCCACGCGCCCCGAGACAGGCTACGGCTACATCCAGGCCGATCTCGCCAGCAGCTCGTTGCGCAACAAGGAAATTTTCCGCGTAGACTCTTTCCGCGAGAAACCCGATTTGGAGACCGCCAAGCAATATATCAAGAAGAACTACTACTTCTGGAACGCCGGCATCTTCGTGTGGAACGTCTCCACCATCGTGAACGCCTTCCGCGTCTACCAGCCCGCCCTCTCCAAGCTCTTCGAGACGCTACTGCCCGTCTACGGCACGGCACAGGAGCAGGAGGAGATTGACCGCGTGTTCCCGGAGTGTGAGAACATCTCCGTCGACTACGCCATCATGGAGAAGGCCGAGGAAATCTTTGTCTGCCCCGCTGATTTCGGCTGGAGCGACCTCGGCACGTGGGGCTCGCTGCAGCAACAGTCGAAGAAAGACATCTACGGCAATGCCACCATCGGCAACAACATCACCCTCGTGGAGTCGCACAACTGCATCGTCCACACCGCACAGGAGCGGAAGGTCGTGGTGCAGGGACTCGACGGTTACATCGTGGCCGAGAACGACGGCACGCTGCTCATCTGCAAGCTCTCGGAGGAACAGCGCATCAAGCAGTTCTCGGAACAGGACTGAACAAGAACATTCACCAAAACAAAAGATGATAAATATGACAAACGGAAAAGTCGCTCTCATCACTGGCATTACCGGCCAGGACGGATCGTACCTCGCCGAACTGCTCATCGACAAGGGTTATGAAGTACACGGCCTGCTGCGCCGCTCCTCGTCGTTCAACACCGGCAGGATAGAACATCTCTACCTCGACGAATGGGTGCGTGACATGAAGAAGAAGCGTCTGGTCAACCTCCACTGGGCCGACATGACAGACTCCTCGTCGCTCATCCGCATCATCGGCGAGACGAAGCCCGATGAAATCTATAACCTGGCCGCACAGAGCCACGTGAAGGTGTCGTTCGACGTGCCGGAATACACGGCCGACGTGGATGCTACGGGCGTGCTGCGCCTGCTGGAAGCCGTGCGCATCTGCGGACTGGAGGATACCTGCCGCATCTATCAGGCCTCCACCTCCGAGCTCTTCGGCAAGGTGCAGGAAGTGCCGCAGAGCGAAACCACCCCGTTCTATCCCCGTTCGCCCTACTCCGTGGCCAAGCTCTACGGCTTCTGGATCATAAAGAACTACCGCGAGTCGTACAATATGTACTGCTGTAACGGCATCCTCTTCAACCACGAGAGTGAGCGACGCGGAGAGACCTTCGTGACGCGAAAGATTACGCTGGCCGCCGCCCGCATCGCACAGGGCTATCAAGACAAGCTATACCTCGGCAACCTCAACGCGCTGCGCGACTGGGGCTATGCCAAGGACTACGTGGAGTGTATGTGGCTCATCCTCCAGCAGCCCCAGCCCGACGACTTCGTCATCGCCACTGGCGAATACCACACCGTGCGCGAGTTTGCCACGCTGGCCTTCCACGAGGCCGGCATCGAACTGGAATGGCGCGGCGAAGGACTGGACGAGCAGGGTGTTGATAAGAAGACGGGCAAGGTGCTCGTCGAGGTAGACCCGAAATACTTCCGTCCCGCCGAGGTCGAACAACTGCTCGGCGACCCCACCAAGGCCAAGAACACCTTGAAATGGAATCCGCGGAAGACCTCCTTCGAAGAACTGGTTCGCATCATGGTGCGCCACGACATGACCTTCGTCAAGAAACTCTTCCTCAAAGCCCAAATGCCGGAGTAAGATGTTGGACAAAGACAGTAAGATTTATGTGGCCGGCCACCACGGACTGGTCGGATCGGCCATCTGGAACAACCTCAAGCAGCGCGGCTACCACAACCTCGTGGGGCGTAGCCACCGGGAACTCGACTTGACCGACCAGCAGGCCGTCCGGCAGTTCTTCGACGCGGAGCGTCCCGACGCCGTGGTGCTGGCCGCCGCCTTCGTGGGCGGCATCATGGCCAACTCGCTCTATCGCGCCGACTTCATCATGCAGAACATGAAGATCCAGTGCAACGTCATCAGCGAAGCCTACGCCCATGGGGTGAAGAAGCTGCTCTTCTTAGGTTCCACCTGCATCTACCCCAAAAACGCGCCACAGCCCATGAAGGAGGACGCGTTGCTCACGTCGCCCCTGGAATACACCAACGAGGAGTATGCCATCGCGAAGATTGCCGGACTGAAGATGTGCGAGAGCTACAACCTGCAGTACGGCACGAACTACATCGCCGTGATGCCCACCAACCTCTACGGGCCCAACGACAACTTCCACTTGGAGAACAGCCACGTGATGCCGGCCATGATGCGCAAAATCTATTTGGCCAAGCTCATCCACGAGGGCGACTGGAAAAGCATTGCGACAGACATGGACAAGCGTCCCGTCAACCCCACCGACAAACTGTGCGCCCTCATCGGCGAGGGCAACGTGGACGGCAGCAACAGCCGCGATCGCATCCTGCAGACACTCGCCTTCTACGGCATCCACGACAACAAGGTGGTGCTGTGGGGCACAGGCCGTCCGCTCCGCGAGTTTCTGTGGAGCGAGGACATGGCCGACGCCAGCGTCCACGTGCTGCTAAATGTTGACTTCAAGGACATCATCGGCATCGACCACTACTCGTCGGTGTTCCTCGGTGCCAAGGCCGACGGTGCCGTCGACCGCAACAACTCCGAAGGACGCGGCGGAGCCATCCCCGCGCTCGGTGAAATCCGCAACTGCCACATCAACGTGGGCACGGGCAAGGAGCTGACCATCCGCGAACTCTCGGAGCACGTCAGGGAGGCTGTCGGCTTCACGGGCGAGATTGTCTTCGACGACTCCAAGCCCGACGGCACCATGCGCAAGCTCATCGACGTCTCCAAACTCCACGCCTTGGGCTGGACCCATCGGGTGGACATTGACGACGGTGTCCGCAAGCTCTTCGAATGGTACAGGCAGAGCTTGCAATAGCCACCACGACCGACAACCAATAAACGAAAAAACCTATGTATAAAACCTTTGAAGAACTTCAGAACAGACTGCTGCAGTGCGGAAAACGCTTCCGCATTGCGGCAGTGTGCGTTTACGACGAGGCCACGAAGTCGGCCTTGAACCGCTGCGAACAACTCGGACTGGCCGACACCATTTATGTGGACGGCGACACACCGGAGGAGGCCGCCGCCCGTGCCGTGGCCATGGTGCGCCAAGGGGAGGCCGACATCCTGATGAAAGGACTCATCGGCACCGACCGTCTGCTGCGAGCCGTGCTCGACAAAGAGAACGGCCTGTTGCCGCAGGGACGCATCCTGACCCACCTTGCCCTGGCGGAAATCCCTGCCTACCACAAGATGCTGTTCTTTAGCGATGCCGCCGTCATTCCCTACCCCACCCACGATCAGCGCATTGAACAGGTGCGGTATGCCATCAACGTGTGCCACGCCATGGGCATCAAGCAGCCCCGCGTCGCCCTCATCCACTGCTCCGAGAAGCCCGGCAAGCAGTTTCCCTTTGTCGACGGCTACAAGACCATCAGCCAGATGGGGCGCGACGGCCTTTTCGGCGACTGCATCATCGACGGACCGCTCGACGTAAAGACGGCCTGTTCCCTGCACGCCCTGCAGGCCAAGGGCATCGACTCTCCGCTGATGGGCGACAGCGACGTGCTCATCATGCCCGACATCGAGGCCGGCAACGCCTTCTACAAGTCCATGACGCTCTTTGCCGGGGCACGATCCGCCGGCATGCTCTGCGGCGCGTCCCACCCCGTGGTCGTCCCGTCGCGCGGCGACTCTGCCGAGGCCAAGTTCAACAGCGTGCTCCTCGCCGTCTCCAGTATCAACCACTAAACTCCCCTACTGCCCTATGCGTATCCTTGTCATCAATCCCGGTTCCACCTCCACCAAGATGGCCGTCTACGACGACGAAAAGCCCATCCTCCTCCACAGCATCGCCCACTCCGCCGAAGACCTCGCGCCCTTCGACAACATCACCGAGCAACAGGACTTCCGGCGCAACCTGGTTCTGCAGGAGCTGGATCGCGCAGACATCCCGCTCGCCTTCGATGCCGTCATCGGCCGAGGCGGACTGGTCAAACCCATTGCCGGCGGCGTATATGAAATCAACGACAGTATGATCAACGACACGCTGCGCGGCTGTGTCATGCACAACCACGCCTGCAACCTCGGTTGTCTGATTGCCCACGAGATTGCTGTCACCATTCCCCACTGCCGCGCCTTCATTGCCGACCCCGGTGTGGTCGACGAGTTGTCCCCACTGGCGCGCATCAGCGGCAGTCCGCTGATGGACCGCATCTGCATCTGGCACGCCCTCAACCAGCGCGCCATCGCCCGTCGCTACGCCATGGGTATCGGAAAGAACTACGAAGACCTCAACCTCATCATCTGCCATCTGGGTGGCGGCATCTCCGTGGCCGCCCACGAACACGGCAAGGCCATCGACACGAACAATGCACTGGACGGCGAGGGCCCGTTCTCCCCGGAGCGCGCAGGATCTCTGCCTGCCGCCGACCTCATCCGCCTGTGCTTCAGTGGCAAATACACCGAGAAGCAACTGCTGAAGCGCATCGCGGGACAGGCCGGACTGACCGCCCATCTCGGCACCAACAACATGAAGGAAATCCTGCAACGCATCCAGAACGGTGACGAGCACGCCCGGCTCGTCACCGATGCCATGATCTACCACACCGCCAAGCAGATTGCCGCCGAGGGTGCCGTGCTCTGCGGTCACATCGACGCCATCCTCTTGACGGGCGGTATGGCTCACAGCGACTATATCACCAGCGAGTTGCGCCGTCGCATCAGCTACCTCGCCCCCGTCTACTGTTTCCCCGGCGAGAACGAGATGGAAGCGCTGGCCCTCAATGCCCTCTCGGTGCTAAAGGGAACGTGCGAGGCGCAAGTGTACCAGTAGATTTTATTTTGTTTTGAGCGAAAGTACTTAAGAGCGAATCTCAGAGGTCACGGAAAAGTGCGAGATCTGCACGCAAGGGACTGAAGAAAAACGGGAAGTGACCGTTGATCGCGATCAATGGCTTCATTCAAAAGTGAATGGACTCGTTGACTGCGATCAAGACGTCCATTCAAAAGTGAATGGACCCGTTGACTGCGATCAAGACGTCCATTCAAAAGTGAATGGGCCCGTTGACTGCGATCAAGACGTCCATTCAAAAGTGAATGGACCCATTGACTGCGATCAAGACGTCCATTCAAAAGTGAATGAACCCTTTGACTGCG